>CAZCBG010000036.1:0-28024 GCA_964496885.1 uncultured Bacteroides sp.
CCTTTTTAAATCAACGAAGATTTTTTGTCATCGAATTGATCGAATTCAACGAATTCAAAAATTCTATAAGCATAAATCCAGGCAATCGGCAGACAAGCTGTTCATTGTAAAAAAATTGGAATGCGGATGACGCTGATCCGTTCCGGAAACGCGGATGCTAACGGATTATTATTCGTATAATTAGTGTAATTTTATGATAATCTCTCTTAAATTTTATCTTAAAATATTTCAGCGTATTGCTTAGCTATATTACACCACAAATATTCATCTTTTAGCTGTGATATATTTGATTGGATGGCTATAAGGTCTTCAGCTTTTAAGTTTACTAGGATAGTTTTTAATTCTTCTGCTGTTTTAAAAAAAATTGCTTTTTCATGAGTGGTTTCCCTGTTAGTAGGTACATCAAAACTGATTATGGGCAAATTTAGACAAATTGCTTCAACCAAAGAAGGAGCTGTACCACAGCGTGAATGCGTATGAATATAAGCTGTAGCATTGCTTCTGATACAATTCAATTCTTTGGTTTCGTATATTGCATTTAATAGAATGAGATTGTCTGTATCTTTATATGTTTCATACAGCTTGCTGCCATATTCTGAAACTTGCCAATTTGAAACCAATACAAGGGTTTTATCCGGTAATTCAGAGAATGCTTCAAGTAACAAATGTAAATTATTATCAAGCTGAGCTCTTGAAACACTCACTAAATAGGGTTGGGTAAGGAAAGGGTATTTTGAAATTAAAGCCTCGTTGGATTGAACAGCTTTTGTATGATCTCCTCCATAGCGTATAACTAAAGCAATTTTTTTAAAATTTCTCTGAATACTTTCTTTCAACTGATTGTTATCTGCAATATTTATTTTTGCAGCAACCGTTGCTAGTTTAAAATTGATAAAAAGATATTTTTTTTCAAAAAAATTGAGTTTTTCCCTTTCCCATTCATTGAGTCCTCCATAATTTACAACAATTTTTTTTCTGAAAAAGAAATTAAGAGGTAATATAAAACCTGCAACAGGACCCAATATTAATAGTGTATCTGCTATAAACCATGCATGTATGGTTGAAAAAATATCGTAAAACATACTTTGCCAGCCATTTGCAAGACAGGGCAAATAAACTAATCTGGCACCCAGAAAATTTTTTAACTTCTTACTTTTGGGAGTTTTACGGCAATATACCGTAAATTCAAAATCTTTACCTAATTCCTTAACAATGTTCTCGGCAAGTGTTTCAAAACCACCATAATTGGCAGGTAAGCCATTGGTGCCTATTATTGCTACTTTTTTTTTACTCACTATAAATAATCACTAGTGTCCACTTTAAAATTAAAAAGTTCTTTGAAATCATTGTATATCTATAATTAGCGGTCTTTTTCTTGCGTGACGATTTGAAAAATGTATAAATTCGTTGATAAAATAAAATTATCATGAATAATGGCAAATATGTTTTCGCGCAGTTGATAGAGTTTATACCTCAACGAGTATTTGATGGCTTTGTTGTAAAGTATTCAGGCAATAAACATGTTAGGCATTTTAGATGTTGGAATCAATTACTTTGTATGATTTTCGGGCAGCTTACCAATCGAGATAGTCTTCGGGATTTGATTGTTGCTATTGAAGCTCACAACAAAAAAGCATATCATCTGGGATTTGGTAAAAATGTGACCAGAAGTAACTTTGCTAAAGCGAATGAAAATCGCAATAGTAAGATATTTGAAGATTTTGCCTATCATCTTATTGATTTAGCTCGCAAGAAACGAGTTAATGATAATTTCGACATTAAGGGTAAAGTTTATGCTTTTGACTCTTCAACTATAGATTTATGCCTGAACGTATTTTGGTGGGCTAAATTTAGAAAAGCAAAAGGGGGTATAAAACTTCATACGCTTTATGATATTACCACACAAATACCTGCATTTATTCATATTACAACTGCATCGGTAAACGATATGAACGCAATGGATATTATACCTTATGAAAGTGAAGCATATTACATTTTTGATCGTGGTTATTTCGATTTTACCAGACTCTATAAGATTACTAATCATTCAGCTTATTTTGTAATACGAGGTAAAACAAATCTAAAATTTGAGAGAATGTATTCCAGTAAGGTAGATAAAACAACAGGTGTTAGAAGTGACCAGATTGGAAAATTGACAGGGTTTTATGTATCAAAACAATATCCAGAAAAACTGCGTAAAGTAAAGTTCTATGATAAAGAAACCAAGCGTACATTTGTATTTCTAACCAATAACATGGAATTAACTGCTGAGCAAATAGCATTACTTTATAAAAACCGTTGGCAAGTAGAGTTATTTTTCAAATGGATAAAACAACATTTAAAGATAAAATCTTTTTGGGGAACTTCTGAAAATGCTGTAAGAATACAAATTTATACTGCAATTATTGCGTATTGTTTAGTAGCAATTGCAGGATATGAACTGAAAATTAACCGTTCAATCTACGAAATATTACAGGTGCTAGGCATTTCACTGCTTGATAAAACTCCTGTAAAAGAGCTATTTGCAATTATAGATTACAAAGATGTCAAAGAACTAAATTATAACCAACTGTCAATCAGTTTGATTTAAGTGGACACTAGTGGTAGTGTTTACTGAATAATCCAATGAAGTCAATACTCTGTCAGAGGGCATCATCATTTGATGGGCCTTTTTGGAAGGCAAATCCTTTGCTAATTCCAATTTTATATCTGTTATAAACTTGTTAATAAACATGTTGATAAAAATAACAAAATAAAATCAAAAAAGTCGCAAATTCAAAAAAAAAATAATAATTTTGTAATTCATTATTAACTTAAAATCAAAAAAATGAAAAACCTTATTAAATTAGGATTGGTATTATTAGTAGTTGTTTCAATGGGAGCTTGCAAAAGTGGAGGAAAACCAGAAACAGTTGCAAAAGAATTTTTAACTGCTTTAAACAAAATGGATTACGACAAAGCTAAAACTTTCGGAACTGAAGAAACCGGTAAAATGGTTGATATGATGAAATCTTTCTCAGCTATGGGTGGTGATGAAGCTAAAATGGCTGAAGCCAAGAAAAAAACTGAAAAAGCTCAAATCGAAATTTTAAAAACTGACATGGTTAGTGACACAGTTGCTGTATGTCAATACAAAGTCAGCGGAATTGAAGGTCAAGATCCAAAAGAAGACAAAATTGATCTCGTTAAAAGAGGAGATAAATGGTTAGTTAACTGGAAAAAAGAAGGAATGGGCGGAGAACCTACACCTCAACCAGCTGATTCAACTGCAGTTGATACAACAGCCGTTGTAGCTAAATAATTTAAATTTACTTAAATAATTACATTGAAAAAAACTGTTTTTATTTCTCTGGTAATTATAATAACACTTTGTTTGTTCCTGTTTGCGTATAACTATCGTACCGAACAGGAACATTTTTTTTCCACATATACACTTACTCAAAATGAGATTAATTTAATACGCAATGGTGATATTATTCTTAGACACGGTTATGGAATGGCTAGTGATATTATTGTAAAAACATTAGATGAAAAATATGACATTTCTCATTGTGCTATTATTTGTAAAGATAGTAATCATATAAATGTAATTCATAGCGTTTCTCAATCCCTATCTGATTTTGACGGTGTTCAAACTCAATCTTTAAGCAGATTTATTAATGATAGTAAAGAAAATTCTATAATTGTTGTTAGATTTAAAAACCCAAAACACTCTGATAATTCACTTATTGCTGATAGAGCTAAATATTACCTATCAAAGAAAATTCCTTTTGACAACGATTTTAATATTAAAGATTCAACTCATCTTTTTTGTACAGAATTAATATGGCGAACAATAAAAGACGAATACAAGGTTGATCTTTTTGAAGACCAACTAAATGATAAAAATAGAAAAAATCAATATAAATTTCATACTTTTTGGGATACAACTCAATTTGAAATTATCCTGAACCATCAATTAAGGAAACAAATAAAATAATCTTATTTCTATTCTATTTTTTTTGATATTTTTGCAATTATCAAACAAACAATTTTTATAAATGGTAAAAGAAAAAAATAGTATTTCCGATAAAACTGATGAAATATTAAGTAATTTAAAGGAAATTATCCTTTTTAATGATGATTTTAACACTTTCGATTTTGTAATTGCCACTTTGATTGAACTATGTGAACATGATGCTGAACAAGCAGAACAATGTGCCTTGATTGTTCATTATAAAGGAAAATGTTCTGTTAAGACAGGGGTTTATGCAGATTTAAAACCTATATGCATTGAAATGTCAAAAAGAAACCTTACTGTAGAGCTAAATTAGATTGAAACAGTAATTGATAAACCTGCTTAAAATTCTATCATCCAATTAGTAGATTTTTTATTTCCTTTATTTAATATTACAAAATCTCAAAGGTTTAGTTTAGTTTAGTTTTTTAAACCATTAATATTGAATTAATTATCAAAAAAAACAATATCCTTCAGTTCAAACTTTTATATTTAATTTCTAAACAGTGCTTAAACTAACTTCATTTTAAATCATTAGAAGATATAAAAATTTCATCAAAAAAAAATATTTTAATATTTTTGTATTTAAAAAAAATAATTCGTAAAAGTACCAAAATCACAATTACTCTATGGAAAATGAAATTAAACAAAATATTTATCTTGATAGGAACGAAAACCAATACGGTCCTGCTCCCGCATGTATTGAAGTATTAAAAAACATTAATATTGTTGAACTTTTTGAATATTCACGTGATTTTTCAAGAGGAGTTAAAAGTCGTTTATCGGAAAAATTAGGAAAAGATTTTGGAATTGAAGAAAGAAATGTAATGCTTGGTTATGGAGGTGAAGACATTTTAAAACAAGCAGTACATTGCTATATTCACAAAGGTGATAAAATTATGATACCTGCATATTCATGGTGGTATTACAAAAAAATAGCTGATGAAGTAGAAGGCATTAAAGTTGAATATCCTATTGTTGAAGGCAAAGATTCCTTTTATTATGATATAGAAGGAATGATTAGAGTTTATAAAGAACACAAACCCAAATTGGTTTTAATTAGCTCTCCAAATAACCCTACAGGCAATCGTTTGGAGACTGACCAATTGAAGTATGTTCTCGAAAAAATGAAAGATACTGTTGTTGTATTAGATGAAGCATATACTTTATTTTTCAACAATGACAATTCTCATCTGAAAGAATTAGTGAACAAATATTCAAACTTGATTATTATTAGAACATTTTCAAAATATTATGGCTTAGCTGGAATTAGAATTGGATTTGCACTTATGGGAGAAAATCATACAAAATTCAATATGTTTTCCGCCAGATACTTAGGCTATAATCGTGTTTCTGAACTAATTGGAATTGCTGCACTTGATTCTATTGATTATTATAATATTATTCGAGAAAAAATGGTCAATGATATGGATATGTTTTATAGTGAATTCAATAAAATGCCAGGCTTTAAACCATTCAAATCCTATTCTAATTTTATTCTGGTCGAAATCCCTTTACATATCAAAGAAGATTTAAAGAAATATCTTATTGAACGCAAAATGATTATTAAATTTATGGCTGAAGATGGTTTGTTTAATCATATCCGTATTACAATTGGGACAGAAGAACAGAATAAGTTATTAATTAGAATGATTAAAGATTATTTGAAAGAAAATTGTATTTTGGTATGAGTTGGTATTCTGATTATAAGAAATCGCTAAAAATGACAGAAGTTGAAGAAATTTTCGACCTCTTTTTTTATCGACCTTTGGCTTTTTTGTTAGTAAAGATAATTTATCCAACTAATATAACCCCTAACCAGCTAACTGTCGGGGCTATCATCATGGGTATTATTGGTGGTTTTTTTTATGCACAAGGTACGCCCCTATCTCCTCAACCTTTTGTAATTGGAGCAATTTTTTATATGTTGTTCAATATTCTTGATTGTAGCGATGGTCAATTGGCAAGACTAAAAAAGAATGGCAGCCAAATTGGGAGGATATTAGATGGTGGGGCAGATTACATAGCAGGTACTGCTATATATATTGGTATCGGAATCGGTTTTGCAAACCACTCAGACAAACCCGTTCTCTATTGGGGGTTATTGCTATTATGCGCTGCAAGCAATACTTTCCATTCAATATTGGTAGATTATTATCGGAATCGATTTCTGGATATTGTTCTGGATCGTAAAAGTATTTTAGTTGAAAACCTTGAAGAATTTCGGCAGCAATATAATAATCTAAAAAATCAGAAAAACAAATACCTCGAAAGAATAATCATTTATATTTATCTCAACTATTCAAACTTTCAAAACAAGCTATCTAATAAGAAAAGTATTGAGAAGCAATTTTATGTCAAACCTTCAGAATATCTAGCTAAAAACAAAATAATGATTCGTTTTTGGATATTATTAGGGCCGACTTCTCAAATAAGCACTTTAATAATTTGTTCAATATTCAACCGTTTTGATGTATTTTTCTGGATAATAATTGTTGGTTATAATAGTTTAGCAATAGTAAGCTGGCTTTTTCAAAGAAGTATTGATTTTCGGATGAGAATTAATGTATAGTTATTTTAATATATTTCAATCTTGTTAATCGTTTGATGTAATCTTTTTTCATTCATAATTTATTCATATTTTTGTTTTTAGAAATTCACAATTATGAAAGCAGTAATATTAGCAGCAGGTATTGCTTCTCGATTAAGGCCACTTACTGATCATATACCTAAATGCTTGTTGAAAGTAGGTAATAAAAATATACTTCAACTTACTATAGAAAATCTGTTGGCTAATGATATTATTGAAATAGTTATTGTTACCGGATATCTGGAGCTTCAAATCAAAGAATTTGTTACCCTTACATTTCCCCGGCTCAATGTTAAATATATATTTAATGATGTTTACAATACGACCAACAATATTTATTCGCTATGGCTTACTAAAGATACTTTATTGGGGGATGATTTGCTATTATTGGATAGCGATATAGTTTTCGATAACAGAATTATTAATGCTTTAATACTATCAGATTATGAAAATTGCCTTGCACTGAAACGTCACAAATTAGGTGATGAAGAAATTAAAGTAAAATCAGATCAATTCGGCAGAGTTCTAGAAATTAGCAAAATAGTATCACCTTCTTTGGCAATTGGAGAATCTATTGGCATCGAAAAAATTGGCAAAAATTCTTTATACAAACTTTTTGAAGTGCTTGATCGTAAAGTTATTCAGGAAAAAATGACAAATGTTTTTTATGAAGTTGCATTTGAAGAAATGATAAAAGAAGGCGAAAATATTTTTATTGTAGATACAACTGGTTACATTTGCATGGAAATTGATACAATTGCAGACTTGCAAACTGCAAACGAAATATTGTCGACTTATTCATTTACAAACCAATAAACCTTCTATGAGTGAAAGTTTATTTACCATCTCAATTGTAGGCCTTTTTGCGGGTTTCCTTTTTTCGATGCCTATTGCAGGGCCTATCAGTATATTAATTGCTTCTAATGCATTGAAAGGCAGAATGAGATATTGTATTTTAGCTACTATTGGTGCTTCTTTTGCTGATTTTATTTATGTTTTTATTGCAGTTTTTGGATTAACAAAACTGTATTCACTTTATAAACCCATCATTCCTTATGTTTTATTGATTGGGACTATCTTTTTACTTTACATTGGGTTTAAGATTGTCAAAACAAAACTCGACCTTGAGTATATTGAGAAGACAACAAAAATTTCAAAAAAAAACAAAAAAGCAAGAGGTGGATTCTGGACAGGTTTTATGCTTAATTTTCTCAATCCTACTCTTTTTATAGGCTGGTTAACTTCTTCTTTTTTTGTAATTTCATTGGTCTCATCTTTGGGGTTTAATACAGGAGGATTAGATAACATGATTGATCAAAACGTACAGCAAATCAATAATATCGAAGGTAAAACTATTGATACTCAAAAAACAATAGCCTATTTTCGTATTGACTCTATTAATATTGCAAAACAGCAAAAAATCAATAAAGAAAACAATGCCAGATTACCCAATTACTTTCCTTTATTAATAAGTATTTTTTACGCTTTCTTTTTAGCAATAGGAAGTATAATTTGGTTTTATTATTTATCATATTTTCTTGTGAAATACAGAGCAAGACTAAATGTAAACATTATGAATCGGGTAATTCAAAGCTTAGGATTTGCACTTTGCCTATTCGGAATATTTTTGGGTTATACTGCTATAAGAATGTTGATTTGATCATATTAATTTCAAATCGATTTGTTTAATTTGAAATTTTAAATATCAAATTATACATTAATAATCTATGTATCTGGATCATTAAATTCTTAATTTTCTGAATGCAAAGTAAAACTTTGCCCCTTTAAAAAGTAAATAAATTAAAATTGTTAAAAAATTACAACTTGACATATTCTAATTGATATTTCATTTTTGCTGAAATCAAAAAGTTAAACTTCGAGGCAATTTTAAGTCATAAAAGGCGTTATTGAACTATGCAAAAATCAATTTTTGGATTCTTAGTGCTATTAAATTTATCTTTTGGGTTGCAGTCGCAAAACACGAGTATCACTGGTAATATTACTGGTGCTGAAGGTTTAAAAATCAGATTAATTACGACATCCGATTATATTTCCGAACTTTCGTTAAAAATTGATGAAGCTATCATTGATTCTTTAGGCAATTTTAAGCTTAAAACATCAATTAACGAATGTATTTTTGCTCAACTTCAAGTTGATATCTATAAAGGTGAAATTTACCTTGAACCTGGCAAAAACTATTCTATCCAAATTCTTCCTATGGATTTTAAAGAAGATGATAAGGAAAGCCCTTATTTAAATAGGAAAAAACTGGAAATAGTTTTTAATAATTCTGATTCCAATGAATTAAACCAGCAAATCTGTAAATTCAATGTTTTGTACAATGATTTTGTTATCGAAAATTTCAAAACACTTAATTCTAATCATACAAGAGCAAAAATTGATTCTTTTCAGCAGAAATCAAATATCATATTTTCTAAGCTAAAAAATTCATTTTTAAACAATTATATAAAATATAAAATTGCTGGAATAGAGCAAATGGGGAGAGTTAAAAATACAGCAAAACTTTATTCTACTTACTTCAGAAATCAACCAATTTTATATAATAATGTAGAATACATGTATTTTTTTAATCAATTTTATGAGATTTTTTTTTCCAATGGCAGGCATCAACTAACTACTTTTAATATTAGCCAATTAATAAATGAGAAAAAATATTCAGGGCTTCTCGATTCATTGGGTAAAGATAGTCTAGTAAAAAATGAAGTGATTAGGGAGTTGGTATTTTTAAAAGGTGTAAAAGAATTATTCTATTCGAAATTATACAATAACGATAACATTATCAGTATGCTTACAGCATTCTCACGCAAAACTAAATTTAAAGAACACAAACTAATTGCACTGAATCTGATAAGTTCATTTAATTCATTCCAAATTGGTAAAATAGCTCCTGATTTTAAACTCAAAACACTAAAAGATGAAACGTATTCGCTGGCTTCATTTAAAGGAAAATATACATATATTGGATTTTTCACTACCTGGTGCGCTGGTTGTATAGCCGAAAATGAGGCAATGTTTGTTTTAAAAAAGAAATACGCTGATAAAATAAATTTCGTTTCCATTTCAGCCGACAAACAAACCTTAAATCTATATTATTACCTCGAAAAATACAAATTTGATTGGATTTTTCTTCATTACGGAAACAATAATGAAATGCTCGAAAAATTTGGTATACTCACCTATCCGGTTTTTGTTTTTATTGACCCAAACGGAATAATGGTAAATAATCCTGCGCTAAAACCCAGTGAAAATATCGAAGATTATTTTAAAGTATTATTGGATAAAGGAATGAACTTACCTAAGGAATAGTTTCTGTTAATTCTTTAAAATTACCTAAAATCAATCCACTTATTGAAGGATAAGTATTTCTTAAAATTACATTAAGTTCTTCTTTTTTTAACCATACTGCTTTTGTAATATTTTCATTTATCTGAGGTAATGGATTTTTATTACTTTCTGTTTTCATTAAAAACCAATAACAATGCTTAAGTATCTTTTTATTCTTTTCAGTATAAATATGGTAAGTATCCTGTAGTTTTTTAATAACATTTAATGAATCAATTCCTGTTTCTTCTTCAATTTCGCGTTTGGCACAAGCTAAAATTGATTCGCCTTTGTTTAGTTTCCCTTTTGGTAAATCCCATTTATTTAAACGTAAAATAAACAAATACTCTTCATTTGAATTACATACTAAGCCACCTGCAGCTTTAATTTCGATATATTTTGATTTAAAAAAAGTAAACACTTCAGTTAAATTATCAGGACAATAGATATATAAATGCTCGGATGTTTGCATTTTAACAAATTCGTTAATAATTGCTTGCAAGGAGGGTTTCGAGAAATACTGATAGATTTCGACGTCTTCTTTTTCAAATAGTTGAGTGTTTAATCTATTTCCAAAATGAATTGATTGATTATTTACAAAAACTTTGTACATTTGCAGTATGAAATTTAATGAAGAAATAGCGTTAAAAACCGCAGAATTTTTATTGCAAATTAAAGCAATAAAATTGAATAATGCACATCCTTTTACATGGGCATCTGGAAGAAAATCTCCAATCTATTGCGACAATAGGGTTACATTATCATATCCAGTTGTCAGAACCTTTATCCGTCAACAATTTGTTGATATCATCAATGAAAAATTTGGAACGGTAGAACTCATCGCAGGCGTTGCTACCGGAGGCATAGCACAGGGAGTTCTTGTAGCTCAGGATCTGGGTTTATCTTTTGCTTATGTTAGGTCTGAAGAAAAAAAACATGGCTTAACTAACCAGATTGAAGGTGTTGTTCATTCAGGTCAATCGGTGGTGGTGGTTGAAGACCTTGTTTCAACCGGTAAAAGCAGTTTGAATGTTGTAAGATCTTTACAGGATGCTGGTTGTAATATAAAAGGAATGCTTGCAATTTTTACTTACGATTTAAAAATTGCCGAAGACAGTTTTAAAATAGCTCATATTCCATTACTTACTTTAACGGATTACAACACTTTGATAAAAGTGGCTGTTGAACAAAATTACATCAAAGATAATGAAATTATTTCACTCAATGAATGGAGAGAAAATCCTGAATTGTGGTCAGATAACAAAATTAAAGAAGGTTTCTAAATTTACATTTATTTTTGATGAAGAAAATTGAAAGCGAAAAACTGATAATACATAATACTCAAGAAAAAATATATTTATTTTTGAGTAATTTTAATAATTTCGGCAAACTCATGCCCGAACAAATCATTAACTGGCAATCTACGGAAACTACTTGTTCTTTTACCATAAAAGGTATGACAGACTTAAGTATGCAAATCAAAGAAAAAATGCCTTCTCACACTATTTTAATTACATCTTATGGAAAAACACCCTTTGATTTTGAGTTAAAATGCTCATTTGAAGCCATTGATGAAAATAAGACAGCCTCTCAACTGGTATTTTTTGCAGATTTAAACCCTATGCTTGTTATTATGGCAAGCAAACCCTTAGAAAATTTTGTGAATATGCTGAATTCTAAATTAAAAGAAAAAGCTGAAGAAGCAGAATTTTAAAATATTTCTCATACATTAAAAGCCCTCAATTTTCAACTATTGAGGGCTTTTATTTTATAGAGAATCGTTGATTAAGATTTTTAAGTCTTTTTAAAAATGATAATATAAACCAATCAGTAAATCAATTCCAGAACCGTTGGTTTTGTATAAAGCATCTCCTTCCTTAGGCCATCTGTTTATTCCTCCTGACAAATAGCTATATTTAACATAATAATACTTCAGCCCATAATTCAGCGACCATTTTGTTGAAAAATTCATTTCAAAATTAACTGATGCATGAAAACCAGAGGATAAATTATAATTCCAGGTTTCGTTAAACCCATTTGGAATTTTATAACCACCAACTGATAATTGTGGCAACCAATAAAAATCATATCCACCACCAATTTTTAAACGCTTGGTTTCACCATCGCCTATAGGAATAATATAAGAAGGTGTAATGGAAATACTGCCTCTACGAAAAACAGTTGTTGCATTATTCAGATAAGGCATCAGCATACTGAATTGGTAATTTACATTTAAAGCTAAATCAAAATATTTAGTAAATTCATAGCCATACAATATTCCAAAGCCAAATCCACCACCAAAACTTATACTAGCATCTCCATCATTGGTTTTGTACATTGGGAAACTGTTAAATCCGACCCCTATTGTTAGATTTGCGCCAATTCGATTATGCGGTCGAAATAATGCAAGCTGACCTTTAACCTGAAGCTGGATATTTCTACTATTAATACGTGAAACAGCCATAGAGCTATCTACCCATATTAGTTCTTGAATTGAAGACAAAAACCCTCTATTAATTGACAATCGCAAATAATACGTTCTTCCTTCAAGAACGTTTATTTTTATGCTTGTGTTCTCAATTTTATTAACAATAACTTTATATTCACCAGGTTTACAATCAAATGCGAAATATGAATTATTCCTTAGTTTTACTATAAAGGAGTCATTTGCAAATATTTTGTAAGCATTTGCTGATGCATAAAAATTATTTTCACGGTAAATGATAATTTTAGAAGAAATGGAATCATTTGCAGCAAAACAGCTGTATATAAATCCAAAAATAAATATAAATAAAAAGAAGTGTTTTTTCATTGCTAGATATTTCTTTTAAAGTCCAATTTATTTCAAAATTACAATTTTATTTTATTTGTTTTCAAATTTTGTAATAAAAATGATAAATCTAAATCAGAAAACATTCTAAGTATTTAAATTTCAATTAATAAGATTAAATACTTTCTCAAAATTGGCATCAATTTGTTGATTGAGTGTATCTGGATTTATTGCAAGCAATGCTCCTGCCCTTTCATAAACAGCTTCAATTGAAACCTCACTATCATCCGTTTCTAAAAATAATTTTTCTAAGGGTGTAATTTTAATAGCTTGAGATGCATTAGAATTCACATCCAATAAAGATGCCCCAAATGAAAGATAAAACCCGGTTTTTATCAATTGATCAGCAATCTTCAGATTACTGTTGAAGCCATGAATAATACAGGCTTGCTTAAGATTGGCTTTCTTACACATTGCCATTAATTCGTTAAATGCTTTCACACAATGGATAATCAATGGTTTGTCGAATTTTTCGGCCCAATGTAAATGTTTGCTAAAAACTACTTTTTGCATATCCTGCTTTGCAACAGTAGACCAGTCTAGGCCACATTCACCAATTGCAATTACATCATCCTGAGCAATTACAGCTTCAAAGGCATTGAAATCGTTGTTCCATAAGAGCGGTTGGAGGTACCAGGGGTGCATTCCTACCGAAAAAAGAAGACCTTTATCCTTAGGGAAATCATTAATTGTTAATACGTTAAAAATCTTTTTTCCTTGAATGGGTCTTTTTATGTGGGAATGAAAATCTATCATAATTGATGGGGTATTGGTAAAAATTATAATGGGTCTAGCCCTTAGTAATCAAATTCTTTATTCTGTTGGTTTTGCTTTTTCCGGTTCTGGAATAGATTCTTCTCCACTAGCTCCAGCTAAAGCCATTCGCTTAATAAAGTCATTACGTTTACGTTCAGTGGAAAGGTAATACGAATAGGGTGGCAAACCATTTTCCGCTTCTAAACGGCGTTTATCTGGTTTTTCTTTGGTAATATAATCATTAAAATCTTTGATAGATGAATAAGCTTGCATGAGATTGTTGCTGTAATTGAAGAAATACCATTCTGATTCATCTAACTCAAAATACAAGGTAAAAATATCACCACTCCTCTTTTTAATAATCTGAAAATATCCTTTTACATATTTGTTAACCTGAGTTTTTCCTACATTTCCTACTCCGATTTCGCCTAAAGAAATAAAAGATTTTGTGATAGAATCATACCTTAGCTTAACATCAGTTAATAGTAAAGTATAATCAAGTTTATCAGGAACTTTACGCAAAGCACCATACATATTAATTTCATTGACAACCTTCTCAGCATCCTTTTCGCCTAATATTTCTGTAAATGCTTTTTTAACTTTTACATTGGTCGAATTTTCAATTCCATTCAGGGTATTATTGGTATACAAGCTTTGACCCATTATTTTCATTGCATCTGCTTGAAAAAAGAAATTTAATGGCATTACAAGGTCAAAAGTTGCTTCGTTACTTTTCATATTATTTGTGACATTTCCATAACAATTCATCTCAACCCTGCCCAATTTGGTTCCCATATTAATTTTCCCTTCTCCAGCTGTAATACAAGCATTTACATCCATCACTAGTAAATTACCTACAGTATCAGGATTAAGCAATTTGGTTCTTGAAGCAATTCTATATTCTTTTTTATCTTTAAAATATTGAATAAAACCATTGGCTGATACAACAGCTGTATCGCTGTAGAAACGTTTAGGAGAAGCAAAAGAAGTATAAATCTGGCCAGAATTGGAGTATAAAATAGCTGCAGCCAATCGTCTGCCAGTAATATCCTTTGGATCGGTGTTAATTGGAATCATGACTTCTTTTGGATTAATTTCAGCATTGAACTTTAACCAGGCAGATGCTTCATCTCCACAACTTTGATGAATCCTGCTTCCACCTGAAAAATTCAAAAATATTTTAGAAGATCTCAAAGAAACATTACCTGTAAAACTAAAGGCAGGACTTAATGCGAAATCATTGGAATCAGAAATAAATCCAGAAGCATATGTCTGGCGGTTACTATCCACAGCTATTTTGTTGAAAAAAATCTGATGTTTAATTTCATTTTCATCGATATAATCATAATTACCACTGCCAATATATGATCTTTTCCCATGAATCGTAACTGATGATTGGTAAAAATTATGGTATTTTGAAGCAGTATCCGCTAATATTATTGAATTAGAAAATGGTTGTATTTCAGCTTGACGTAAAATAACGACTTTCCCATTTTCTGGTGCAATAGCCGCATCTGCAACTCGTATTAGCTTGACATCTTCTGCAGTCAGTATATAATCTTTCATATTAAAAACCGCTCTTGTTGATCTAAATCGCAATGAATCCTGAGAAGGATGTGTTGAAACGAAATCAGAGCCTGGTAAATCAGCTGACAAGAGTTCTTTAAGAGATAACAAATCAAAACCTTCACTACCTGACTTTTTAGTGTTTTTCAGTGCAATTTCATCCCTATCCATTGACCATTCCAGAAAATCCATATAACACTGATATCTGTTTATTGGAAAATTAACTTTAGAAACACCCCCATTTGACTTGAATTCACCATTCCGTTTCTTAAAATCAATATGTGATTTGTAGTTTTCAGTATTAAAAGCCAGATCTGTTAAATCAAAGGTTCTTAAACGAAAATTAGCGGTATCGGCATCAAAAGAAAGTTGCTTAAATTGATACATATTTGATTCCATTTCAGCTTTTTCGAAAACCATACTACCTTTTCCTGTTAATCCTTGAGGTGTTAAAATTAATCTCCCACTCAGTCTTGATTCATGATTATACATCACAAAAGCAGAATCAAGTTGATCAATAATTAATGAATCTTTGTATGGCATCCAATGTTCTTTAACATTGGTTGAAATCAATTGAGGATACTCCATTAATGTAGTTTGCTCCTTAATATCAAAACTTTGAGCGATTGCATTCATAGAATCAGGCAGAAAAATAAAATTATCAGATTTGGAAGTTGAAGTTAAATAGTCTAATTTACCATGACCTCTAAAGCCTTGATTACTTAAATCTATTTTATTAAAATATCTGCCTTTTCCACCATAAATTGCCAGCCCTTCGGAAGTTGTATTTTTTATAAATCCCAAAGAATAATCGGGTTGAACTTTGAGTGGTTCTGTTATTTCCGGAAATATATCAGCTGAAGTAAGGCTACCATTAAATTTAATACTATCTGTTGGTATTCTAACTAAATTTTCAATTTTAAATGGCTTCACCCTATAAAAAAACTTTTCTTTTAAATATACTCCATTATAAATGCTAGGTTTGTTATAATAAACATAAGATTCATCTCTACTTGTAAAAAGAGGGTATTGAGGATAGGATTTAAGTCCTGATTTATTACTTGGATAATCTACCAGCAAATCTCCTTTTAAATTTTCGATAACTGTATTTAATTTTACCAACGGACGTTCTCCTTTTTCGTCAGTTGTAAAGGCCAATACTCTCACACTCATTGAGTCAATAAGCGGTAAGTTTAATTTAAAATCATCGTAAATAAATGAACAACCTTTCGCAAAATAATCAAAGTGGCCGGCATGAATCCGACCCGAGAACAAAAAATCACGGTTCTTTTTTACCATTACTTCCTGATTGGCAGGATAAATAAATACATTTTGAGAATCACTCAGGAGTATGATTGGGATTCCTTTTATTTTTAAATCAAAATTCAACAAACTTAAAGAGGCATTTACATCATTATCAACAGTTGAGTGAAACTGTAAAACATCGTAATCTATTTTTTTATTTAAAGCTTTGATATATTCATTTACTTTATCCTTTACATAAACCATTTCGTCATTTGAATCATATATCAGGAAACCCATATTTGCTAAAAGAATAAGCATGGCTTTCACTTGTTCTGGTGCAATTTTCATTTGTCTTGAAAGGTCGTCAACAGAAAAAGTCTGAGTACCATAGGTGTCAACATATTTTTTAATTCGATACAATGGATTGATTTCATCAATTCCCTGTAATTTAGAAAAGCGTGTTTCAGAATAGTAGTTGAATGATTCAAAAGATGCCCTGCTGGTTCTTCCGGGAGACCGAATCATGCTGAAATCGATTTTAGCCTGATCAATCTTCCAGTACATAGCTTCAAAATACATATCAAGTTTATGGTAGGTGTTAAAAAAAGGGCTCTCTGAAATATCATTCATACCACGTATCAAAGTTAATTCTTTGGTATCATTCAAATATTTCATTTCCAGACTGGGATGATAAATTGAATCTCCTTTCCAATAAATTGCTACAGAAGCAAAATTTGAAGAAATTTTATTTTTATAAATAGTGAATGATTTTGAAGCAACTGACACAAAAGCTTTATTCTCCTTTTTGAATATTAAATATGCATCTTGAAATCTATCTCCTGAGCCCAATACTTTTGTGCCATTCATTGCAAAACCACCTTCGTAATCGATATTTTGAAATATATTCTTAATACTTAAACGTTTATCATAAGAATTAAACCTTGGATAAGAAGCTTTATCTTCTGTTACATCAGCCATTACTTTTTCTTTCATTGTGCCTGATAAAAAATCTGAAAAATAAGCAGGATAATAAAATTTAACCGAATCTGCCTGAAATTTCGAAAACCTCATATCAATATCATAATTGGCTAATTGAGCATAAACTTCTTCTGCACCAAAACCTGCTCTTTCCCAACTCACTTTTCCACCTTCACCATACCATTTTTTTTCAAGCGGAAAGTAAACACCTTTAGTGTTCTGAATAACAGAACTATCATTATTTGCCTGGCAAATTAAATCCAAAGCAGGGAAAATTATTTTAATAGCAGTATCATTTTCAAAATAAAAATTATTGTTAGCGGCATACCATTTTAAAGAGTTTGAAGTATACAGATAATTGTTATTCAACAAATCACTTGAATTTTCTAAGAAATTTACAAAATACCTGGTTTTTTTAAAATCGAGCAAGCTAGCAATTCCTTTTAACCAGGCATTGTAACTTTTTACGTTTTGATTGCTTTTTTTAAAATCAATAAGAGAAGTTATAAAACTAAAAAAATGAGGAAAAGCTCTCATTTTTGCTTTCAACATCAAATTAGAAATAGAGAGAAGCTGTGTTTTTTGATTGTCATCAAAAGAGCCTGAATTCCACAATTGACCAAAATTTAGCATCATTACTTCAGCTGAAGCTTTCTGATCCTTGTCAGCATTTTTATCTTCTCTAAAAAGGGTGCTAATCTCATCTATAAAAAAGTTTTTATCTTTTGAAAAGCTCTTCGTATTTTGAGAAAATGAATATTGAAATGAAAATAGAAATATTATTGCTAATGTAAAGAAGAAACGTTTTGCCAACATTTTAAATGATTTTATTTGATAAATCTTACTGCTACCCAATTATTATTGATGATATAACGGTCAAATATAAGTCCGTATTTTGCAGTTTCTTCATTTATAGCTGGAATATCCTGTTCATAAAAACCACTTACCAGCAATACACCTTTGTTATTCAATGAATTAGCATAAGAATGAATGTCGTTCAATAAAATATTCCTGTTAATATTAGCAATGATTATGTCAAAATTCATTCCGGAAAGCAAAGCAGCATCTCCTAATAAAATGGATATTTCTGGTTCGTTGTTTCTTAGAATGTTTTCAAGTGAATTATTATAAGCCCATTCGTCGTTGTCAATTGCTGTAATACCTTTAGCTCCACGTTTAGCTGCCAGTATTGCCAATACACTGGTTCCACAACCCATATCTAGAACAGTTTTATTTATTAAATCTTCGTCCAGTAACATTTCTATCATATTGGATGTAGTTTCGTGGTGAGCTGTACCAAAAGACATTTTAGGTTCTATTACCAAATCATATTCCAGCTCTTTATTTTCAGGATGAAAAGGCGCACGAATACCACATCTGTTTTTTATCACAACAGGATCATAATTTGTTTCCCAAACTTCGTTCCAGTTTTTGTCTTCCATTATTTGAAAAGTATAAGAAAATAGGTCTTTATTTTCTTTAATGATTTGTATTTCATTTATAAGTTCCTCATTAAAAATGGTTTGAGGAATATAAGCCAACATGCCGTCTTCAGTATCGACAAAACTTTCGAAGCCCAGTTCGCCTAATTCAACCATAACGATTTCCATTAATGGGCTCTCTGGATTCATTTTTATTTTTAATTCTATGTAGATCATTCTATTAATTTAAAAAGAGTCAATAATTTTTAAAAAATCTGCAGCTTTTAAGCTAGCACCACCAATTAATCCTCCATCAACATCAGCATTTGCAAATAGTTCCTTTGCATTTTCGGGATTACAACTTCCTCCATATAAGATGCTGGTATTCTTTGCAATTTCTTTACCATATTTTTCAGAAATCAATGAACGTATAAAAGCATGCATTTCCTGAGCTTGTTGAGGAGTGGCTGTTTTGCCTGTACCAATGGCCCAAACAGGTTCATAAGCAATAATAATCTTAGCAAAATCCAATGGATCAAGTTCAAACAGTGCATTTTCCAATTGTTGTTTTACAACCTCAAATTGTTTTCCACCTTCACGTTCAGGCAATAATTCGCCACAACAAAAAATTGGCAAAATATCATTTTTAAGCAATAACTCGGCCTTTAGAGTAAGTTCTTTATCTGTTTCATTAAAGTATTTTCGTCGCTCCGAATGTCCGATAATGCAATATTCAACTCCCATTGAATGCAGCATCTTTGCTGACACTTCACCAGTATATGCTCCATTATCATAGCAACTTACATTCTGTGCACCAACGGAATACTCGCTTTCCTGAGCATAATCAGTGGTCATTTCCATAAAAGTAAAAGGAGGACATATTACAATATTAACATTTCTAAGATTGGCTTCTTCCAAGCCCTCCATAATTTCGTTGATTAATTCATCAGCTTCCTGAAAAGTTTTATTCATTTTCCAGTTTCCTGCAACAATTTTTCTTCTCATAATATAAAATTATTTAATTAGCAAGTTATTCGGCAAATAAAGTATTAATTATTAACCAAATAACTTTATATATATCTATTAAGTAAATCTGATTCTAGGATCTAAAAATCCATATAAAACATCTACAAAGATATTGATAATTACCAATATTATTGAGATAAAAAGCAAAACCCCCATTACAACAGGAAAATCGTATTTTTCGAGTGAATCTACGATTACAACTCCAACTCCTTTCCAGTCAAATACATATTCAACAAACACAGCACCTGCCATTAAAGATGCAAACCAACCCGAAACAGCTGTAATTACAGGATTCATTGCATTTTTTAGTGCATGTCGAGTAATGATATGATAAGATGATAAACCTTTGGCTTTGGCTGTACGAATATAATCCTGTGAAAGCACATCTAACATCGAACTTCTTGTTAATTCAACGATTACTGCCAATGGACGAATACCAAGTGTAAAAGCCGGTAAAATCAAGTTCTTTAAATCAAAATATTCTCCATATCCAAAATCATCCACAGTATACATACTGCCAAACATGCTTAAACCAGTATATACAGATAAAACATATGCAAATAACCATGCCATAAGAATTGCTGCAAAAAATGAGGGTAATGACATACCAAAAGCTGATAAAATCAATGAAATCCTGTCGAAAAACCCATCTTTTTTAATGGCTGCAAATACGCCAACTGTAACGCCAATTATAAAAGCAAATAGCATAGCAATGCCAGCCAGTAAAGCTGTTTTAGGAAATGCTTCAAAGATAATTTCTGTTACCATTCGCTTACTTTGGTATGAACGACGCATATATGGTGTTTTAATTACTATAGCATAATTTCCGATTGGTATCAATTTTACAGCAGAGATATATTTTGAAGGATCTAAGTACCAATAATTGTGTTCATCAACAATGTTGTGAACAGAGAGAAATGATAAATCGTTTAAATAATTGAAATATTGAGTAGTTAATGGTTTATCTCTTCCTAAATCTTTATTAATTGCTTCAACGGAATTGATATCAGCACGCTGCCCTAACATCATACGTGCAGGGTCACCAGGCAATACGTTGAACAATAAAAAAACAAGCGTAATTACGCCCAATAAAACCAGAAAGCCATAAAATAGTCGTTTGAAAATGAATTGGAACATGAACTTGCTATGCTTATTTTAGATTAAAAAACTGAATGCAGCTTGCTTAAAGACATTTGTTTCGGAATTCTTTGAGCAGGCAAAGTTAATCAAATTTTTATTTTTTATGTATTCAGAATTTATCGAAAAAAGGCCAGCTATATTTTAAAATAATGTTGCAAAAATTATTCAATTTTTGTAGAAGTGTCTCGCAAAATCAATAGTTCTAATTAGCAATAAACCTTCCAATTAAGGCTTTCCATGAAATCCATATTGTTTTACCCTGCACAAGTTGTAATTTTTCTACAGATTTACGTGTAATTGTTACATGAAATATTTCACCGCAATCAACAATAATATCAATACCTCTTACTGTGGGTATAATATCTTTTATAACTCCTTTAATGCAATTGCTGGCACTTGATGTTTGTTTTTCGAGTGCTAAAATAATTTCATCAGAAGGTATTACTACAAAACCTTCCCCTTCTTGTAAATCTGAAGTTATTTCTATTGTCATACCAGACGATAAAATGGCTTTAGAGTTTTCATTTTCTGAAGAAGATTGAAGGATTGCTGGAAAGAAGTTTTTAATCCCAACAAACCTTGCAATAAAGGGGTTATTGGGTGCATGAAAAATTTCTTCACATGCACCACAACTAATCAGATTACCTTGATGAATAACAGCAATTCTTTTGGACAAGGCCAACGCTTCTTCAAAATCGTGAGTAACATGTAAAATCGTAATTCCTTTGCGGTTAAGTTTTCGTAAAAGGTTTCTCAATTGATCTTTCAATTGTATATCAACTGATGCTAAAGGTTCATCAAGTAAAAGCAATTGTGGTTCAGCAGCCAATGCACGAGCCAAGGCGAGTCTTTGTAATTCACCACCCGATAGACCTTGAGGTTTACGATTTAGCAAATGTGTTATTTCAATTTCTTCAGCCAATGTTGTAACTCTTTTTTTTATTTCAAATTTTGAATAGTTTTTCGTTTTTAAAGCATAAGCAATGTTATTGGCTACGGTTAAATGCGGAAATATCGCATAATCCTGAAATACCATACTTATTCCCCTATTTTGTATCGCTTGTCGGGTAATATCTTTGCCTTTTAAATAAATTGAGCCAGCGTCAACTTTTTCCATACCAGCAATCAATTCAAGTATCACAGATTTTCCTGCACCCGATTCGCCCAATAAAACGAAATAGTCACCTTCTTCAACGATAAAGCTAATATTTGAAAGCGAAAAATCTCCAAACTGTTTAGAAATACTATTTATTTCAAGCATTTTTTTTCCTTCCTGAGATGTATTTAAGTAAAATAAAAAAAACCAGACACACCATGATAAATACAACCGCAACAGGCTGAGCATATTTCAAGCCATAAGAACCAAAACGTTCAAAAATCAAGACTGGAGTTACCATTGGGTGATAAGCAATTATAATGATAGCACCAAATTCGCTTAACCCTCGAGCAAACATCATTACAAGACCCGAAAAAATATTGCGTCCTGCCAATGGAACTGAGATGGTAAAAAAAACCCTAGCCGGCGAAGCGCCTAAACTCATGGCAGTTTTTTCGAGCCTAATTGGAACCGACAGAAAACCATCCCTGGCAGAGTTTACTAAAAAAGGAACACTTACAAATGCCATTGCAGCGGCAATTCCGAGTGGGTTCCCAATAAAATCAATACCTAATGAGGATGCGAGCTTTCCTACAACTGAGTTTCTGGATAAAAAACCTAACAAAGCAATACCTGCAGCTGAATGTGGAATCACAATCGGCAAATCAATAATCCCAAGCACCAAATTTTTTAAATAGAAATCTTTACGTGCTAATAAATAGGCTAATGGAATGGCAGCAATTGCCATAAACATTGTTGCAAATAGAGATGTCAGCAATGTCAACCTAATACTTTTCAGTACTTCTTCGTCTTTAATGGTTGCAAACAAATCGGGTGCTGTTGTGGAAATTATCATTCCTACTAATGGAGCAATGATGAATAATAACAACAAACCACCAGCTATCATCAATAAAAGTCTGAAAGTATTATTCATGTATATTTAGTTTTTCTAATTGCAAATAACTCAATTAAGCATTGACGTAAAATGTATTTATGCTTGGATGATGTTAGGCAAAATTAAAAAAAAACTAACAGTAAAATATTTATCAATAAAATATTGATTTTATGAAACGGTATTGAACTGTTTGCATGAATACTAAATTTAAGCAAAGATAGTCAATTGAGAAAAATTGACAGAAAATGCTTACTTTAAATAATCAAAATTAATCATATGAAAATGAAACAAATATAAAAATTATTTATCAGTATTAATTTTATTTGAAATAGCATTATAAGAAATAAATTTATCAAAGATTTAATAAATTGATTTTTAAAGTATCGTACTATTGATTCCAATTATACTATAATTTATTTTTCTAAATAAATTTGTATTTCTATTTTTTTTTCTATCTTAGCACTAATAAAAATAACGTAGTATGCGAATTGAAAGAATCAAGAAACATCAGGAAAATCAGTTAAATGAGCAGGTTGACCTTAGTTTAATAGACCCATTAATTGCCAAATACAATGGCAAAAAAGGAAATCTGATACCTATATTACAGGGCACTCAACAAACTTTCGGTTATATTCCAACAGCTGCTTTCGAAAAAATAGCGAAAGAAACAGGTTTAAAGATAAGTGATATGTATGGAGTTGCTACATTTTACGCACAATTTCGTTTAAACCCAGTTGGCAAAAATATTATAAAAGTCTGTCACGGAACAGCTTGCCATGTTCAAAATTCAAATGCAATTACTGAAGCCATACAAGAAGCCTTGGAAGTTTTAGATGGAGCTACTACCGAGGATGGATTGTTTACACTTGAATCTGTTGCATGCCTGGGTTGTTGCTCGCTTGCACCGGTTATGATGATAGGAGATAATACTTATGCAAAACTAACAGGTAAAGAAGCTGTTGCCATTATAAAAAAAATAAAAGCAGAGGAATGTAATTAAAGAAAGCACTTAGAGTTCTAAAAGTGGTTAGAGTGCCAAGTGATTAAATTTAAAAAATTAGATATTAAATAATATAATAAAGAAAAGCGATAGGATGATTTTTTAGAAATAAGATATTTTCTTAATGTCTTTTTTACCTTGAGGCAAAAAAACAATCGTTTATGGAAAAGATAAAAGTAATAGTTGGGTTAGGTAGTTGTGGAGTTGCTGCCGGAGCTCAAAAAACCTATCAAAAAATACAATCGCTGATGATAGCCGAAAAACTGGATTTCGAGCTCAGAAAAACCAGTTGTATAGGCATGTGCTTCCGTGAACCTCTGGTTGAAATTATTGACCAAAGCGGTTCCTATATTTATGGCAACGTAGACGAAAATCGAGCCATTGAGATCATTGGTAAACATATTGTAAAACAACAACCCATAAAAGAATATGTAGTTAAAACAGATGTGTTTCCAACTGAAGATAATAATTTTTTTGAAGCTCAGGTAAGGATAGCCCTTCGTCATTGTGGTATGATTGACCCTGAATCCATAGAAGACTATGAAGCACAGAAGGGCTATGCTGCCATTCGAAAAATTGCCAACGAAAAAATCACTTACGAAGCCTTGATTCAATCCATCCTCGATTCAGGACTCCGTGGCAGAGGTGGTGGTGGTTTTTCTACAGGTATGAAATGGAGATTTGCCCGCAACAATCAATCTGAAGAGAAATACATCATCTGTAATGCTGACGAAGGCGATCCCGGTGCATTTATGGATCGTTCTTTGCTTGAAGGAGACCCACATGCTGTTCTGGAAGGTATGATTATAGGGGCTTATGCCATTGGTGCTACCGAAGGTGTTATCTATTGTCGCGCAGAATATCCTTTGGCTATAAAGCGATTGGAAATTGCCATCGATCAAGCCAGAGCAAAAGCTTATTTGGGTAAAAATATTCTAGGTATGATAGATTTCAATTTTGATATTCATATCAAAGAAGGTGCAGGCGCTTTTGTTTGTGGTGAAGAAACTGCATTAATTGCATCTATTGAAGGAGAAAGAGGAATGCCACGTAAACGCCCCCCCTTCCCTGCCGAATCAGGTTTGTGGCGTAAGCCAACCAATATCAACAATGTTGAAACTTATGCAAATATCCCATGGATTGTATGCAATGGTGCTGCTGAATATTCCAAATACGGAACTGAAAAAAGCAAAGGAACCAAAGTTTTTGCGCTGGCAGGAAAAATAAATCATTCGGGTTTGGTTGAAGTGCCTATGGGTATAACCATTCGTGATATCATTTTCAAATTAGGCGGAGGTATCCCAAATGGGAAAAAATTCAAAGCAGTACAATTAGGTGGTCCTTCAGGAGGTTGTATCCCTGAATTTCTTGCAGATACTATTGTTGATTACGATTCGGTAAATGCTACTGGTGCCATAATGGGTTCAGGTGGAATGGTTGTGATGGATGAAACAACTTGTATGGTGGATATCGCCAAGTTTTTCCTCAATTTTACACAAGAAGAATCCTGCGGAAAATGCACATTCTGCCGTATTGGTACAAAACGAATGCTGGAAATTCTTAATCGGATTACCGAAGGTAAAGGAGAAGAAAGCGACATTGCTAAATTAGAAGAACTAGCTGTTCAAATTAAAGATAATTCTTTGTGTGGATTAGGACAAACTGCTCCCAATCCGGTTTTGACAACCTTGAAATATTTTCGTGATGAATATGAAGCCCATATTTTTGCAAAAAAATGTCCCGCAAAAGCATGCAAAGCATTGCTCACCTATGAAATCATTGAAGATAAATGTACAGGCTGTACAATTTGTGCAGTAAAATGCCCCGTAAAAGCCATAACAGGCGATCGCAAGCAAGTACATTTTATCCATCAGGAAAGTTGCATCAAATGCGGAGATTGTTTTTCAAGATGTAAATTCGAAGCCATTAGTCTCCTGTGATCAGTAAACAGTAAATAGTGAACAATACAAATTGAAAATGTAAAATGGCAAATAATTATGGGACTTTTTACTATAAAAATAAAAAATCATAAATCTTTATAACTAAAGACTAATAACCAATAACAAATAACTCATAACCTATGAGCAACAGCGTAAATATCGTATTAAACGGTGAAATAATCAGAGCTTATTCCGATGAAAGTATATTGGATGTAGCCGACAGAAATAACATCCAGATTCCTACCTTGTGTAATGACCCACGTATTGAACCCTATACATCCTGCTATGTATGTGTCGTAGAAGTTGAAGGGATGAAAGGTTTACAACCTTCTTGCTCAACCAAAGTCAGAGAAGGAATGGTGATTACCACCGATAATGATAAGGTTAAAAAGGCCCGTAAAGCTGCACTTGATTTACTTTTAAGCAATCATTATGCCGATTGTTCAGCGCCTTGTAAACAAACCTGCCCTGCCGGTGTAGATGTGCAAGGTTATATTTCTTTGATTGAAAAGGGACTTTATAACGATGCCATTGCTCTAATAAAAGAAGTGAATCCGCTACCTGCTATTTGCGGCAGGGTTTGCGTTAGACCCTGCGAAGTTGCTTGTCGCAGGAATTTACTGGATGATGGAGCTGCAGTTGGTATTGATTACCTTAAACGTTTTGCTGCTGACAAAGATCTTGAATCCATTACACAATTTGTTCCTAAAATAAAACCCTCTACCAAGAAAAAAGTAGCAGTAATCGGTGCTGGCCCCGGGGGATTATCAGCTGCCTATTTTCTTCAAATTGAAGGACATCAGGCTGATATTTACGAAGCAGCTCCCAAGGCAGGCGGCTGGCTCAGGTATGGAATTCCAGAATACCGCTTACCCAACAACTTGCTTCAGAGCGAAGTGGATAACATTACGGAAATTGGCGTCAACATCTTTTACCACAAAACCTTAGGTGGAAATATTAGCTACGAAACCCTAAAAGCAAAATATGATGCGGTTGTATTGACGATTGGTTCTCAAAAAGGAACCACCGTAGGCTGCGAAGGCGATGATGCTATAAATGTATTTTCGGGAATTGATTTTTTGAAAAAGATGGAAGTTACCGGACAAAAATACAATTTCGCAGGAAAAACAGTTGCTGTTGTTGGAGGTGGAAATACAGCCATGGATTGTTGCAGAACTTCAATCCGTTGTGGGGCAAAGAAAGTGTATATTATCTATCGTAGGACTGAAAATGAAATGCCAGCGAATCCTATTGAAATCCATGAATCAAAACTAGAAGGTGTTGAATACTTATTTTTATGCAACCCTACACGCATTCAAAAAGACAAAGAAGGCAAGCTCAAAACCATGACCTGCATTAAAATGGAATTGGGTGATGCAGATGCTTCCGGCCGAAGAAGACCAGTTCCAGTAGAAGGTTCTGAATTTGAGCTGAAATTAGATTACGTTTTGGCTGCCATCGGTCAGAAAACTGAAGTAAATTTCCTAGAAGATATTAATAACTATGCAAAGGATGGTGAATTAAAACTTACGAAATGGGGCGATCTGGATTGTAATAAAAACACATTACAAACCGGAGTTCAATCGATATTTGCTGCAGGAGATGGTGTTACTGGTCCAGCTACACTTATTCAGGCAATTGCTCAAGCCAAAATCGCAGCACTTTCCTGCCATCAATTCATCATGGGATTACCCATCGAACCGTTAAAAAAAGAATTTTTAAGTAAAAAAGATAATTTTAAACCTCAAATTAAAGAAGATTATCATGATCGGTATCCCGGACAAATGCGTGAGGAAATGCCTACTTTAAATCCAAAAAACCGCTTTAATTTTAACGAAGTTGAATTGGGCTACAAAAACGAAGAAGTTGCTAAACATGAAGCCAACCGTTGCATGGAATGTGGTTGTACCGAATACTTTAACTGCGATTTGAAAAAATATGCTACTGAATACAATGCAGATCAAAAGCACTTTGAAGGCGAATTTTCAGAACACCAGCTTAATTTTGATCATCCATTTATCGAAATTGACAACAATAAATGCATTTTATGCTCGAGGTGTGTTCGAATTTGTAAAGAAGTGGTCGGTGCCAACGCTCTAGGACTGGTTGAACGTGGCTTTAAAACCTATGTGGCACCAAGTATGGGTAATAAATTACAGGATACAGCTTGCGAAAGTTGCGGTATGTGTATTTCTACCTGCC
>CAZCBG010000036.1:28124-30041 GCA_964496885.1 uncultured Bacteroides sp.
CCTTTTAGTCAGATCAAAGATGCCAGTAAAATATATTTGTTTGGAACAGAAATCAACAAGGATAATCCTGTAGTTGGTTACATGGTAAACAATACCCGTTTCACAAAAAAGATTGAAGTGGAAGTTTTGACTACCCTTTCCAATAACTCTATGACTCAGAAAGTGGATAAAGTAATTCAAGTGACTTCCTATTACAATTTTATTAAAGCTGTCAACTATTATCTGGTAAAAAACAAGCTTTACAATGCATTGTTTATCAATGATAATTGTTCTGATTTTGAGACATATAAAGAAAATTTACTCAAAGAAAATTTTGAGGAACTAGTAAAATCAACAGGTCTGAACACTGAAGAAATTGCTGCAGCTGCCAATGATTACAATACCCAAATGAATGCCATCATTTTCTTTTCTGAAAAAGAAATTTCTGCTCCAACTTCTACAGAATTATACAATTTAACGATGATTACCGGTAAGTTGGGTAAAACTTCAAATGGATTAATTGCTTTAAAAACCAAGAATAACTCACAAGGCCTTTTTGATATGGGTGCTTATCCAAAATTTGGAGTAGGATACCAAGAAGTTGACAATAAAGATTTTATAAAGAAAATGGAAAAAGCATGGGGCGTAAGCAATTTATCAACAGTATATATAAGTGAACAAGAGAAACTATTAAGAGAAGGAAAAATCAAAAATGTCTTTATTTTTGGTGAAGATCCTATAGGTTGTGCTATAGACAAAGAAAATTTACTTCAAGTTGCTTCAAAGGGAGGTTTCGGTGTCGTTCAGGATTACTTTATGACAGAAACTGCTCAACTGGCAGATCTTGTTCTTCCTGCTTCTATGCCTTTTGAAATTGGAGGTCACTTTACCAATACTCAACGCTATATTCAAAAGGTAAACCAAACCATGCCTTCACCTTTTGCAGATACTTCCTATATTCAGTTATTTACTTTATTAAAAAAATTGGGGGTTCAAACCGGAACTGATGTGAATGATGTAATGATGGAAGCAATTTCATTATTACCGGATTTTGAAAATGATGAAGATAGAGGAAAATATCGTTTTATAGAAACAGCTGATAATAATTACCAGGCTCTTTTCTATCATGCATGCGACAATGTCGTAAAGTATTTCGATGATATTTTTGAAGAATATAACGTTTAATAAAACTCAAATATTAATAGCTAGAATTATTATGTTGTTTAAAGCCTCATAAATAGTTATAAGTAATTGAAAATAAATTATAAAGACAATAAAAAAATAATTACGATGAAAGAATTTGAAAACATAAATGACATTTTAGACTTTGCTATCAACGAAGAACAGGTTGCTGTGGATTTGTATACAAAACTGGCAGAAAATGCCTCCTCTTTTGAAGTAAAAGAAATCTTTGTGGATTTTGCAAAGGAAGAAATCAATCATAAAGCAAGACTTTTGTTAATTAAAGAAAATGGTATTTTTGACTTAAAACCTGAAGCTGTGATTGATCTTAAAATTGGAGATTACATTGTGAATGTAATTCCTTCCGATAAAATGACCTATGCAGATGCTTTAGTATATGCTATGAAAAAAGAAAAAGCTGCTTTCAAACTTTATACAAAGCTTGCAGAAAGAGCTCCTAATGCTGATTTAAAAAACATTTTTCTTACGCTGGCAATTGAAGAATCGAAACATAAATTACGTTTTGAAATCGAATACGACGAATTTGTCCTAAGGGAAAACTAAAGCAAAAGATGAAACTCAAATTAATATTTTCTGCGAAGCCCCTCCTTTTCGTATTATACTTTATGCTCTATTCTCTATTGAATATAGGATATTCGCAGAACCTTAGTTTTGAGGAATTGATTAGTTTACAAAAAGAAAATCAAATTGGAATTGAAACATTCTTAATAAAAAATGCATGGCTTAAAGATTCCA
>CAZCBG010000037.1:0-29877 GCA_964496885.1 uncultured Bacteroides sp.
CTGCGACCTCCTGCTCCCAAAGCAGGCGCGATAGCCGGGCTACGCTACACCCCGATAATTAAAGAACTTTGCGGAGAGAGGGGGATTCGAACCCCCGGTACCAGTTACCCAGTACGACAGTTTAGCAAACTGTTGGTTTCAGCCACTCACCCATCTCTCCAATGGGCATTTTCTTTGAGAGAACTTTCTCTACAGTTTAGATTGCCTTCACTGTTTCCATTTCTTTTCTTTCGAAACGGATTGCAAAGATACAAAAACATTTGTTTTTACAAAACAATATTGTCAATTTTATTTAAATAATCTAAATTTGCTCAAGTATTTGATTTGTTAGCACTTAGCTGCTGTAAGGAATAAAAAACTGTGAAGAATGATAGTATATCTAAATATTTGAGTTGTATTTTTTGTAAAAAAAAAGGAAAATTTATTTTAAAAATCTTATTTCTTAACTGAAAAAACTAAGCAATTCATGAGAAAAAAGGCTGGTTTCACTTCCAAGTATCATGTCTTTAATTTTAAAAGTTTTGTTTTTTACCTCTTCTTCACCAACAATAATTACAAATGGAATTTTCTTGGCATCTGCATACGAAAATTGTTTTTTTATTTTGGCAGCATCTGGATAAACTTCTGTTGAAATACCTTGATCTCTTAATTGAGCTGCCATATTAATACAATAATTTGCTTCATTTTCACCGAAGTTTACAAATAAAACCTTGGTAGCTGTTTGTACATCTTTTGGGAAAAGATTCAATTCCAATAAAACATCATAAATTCGGTCTGCACCAAAAGAAATTCCAACTCCTGACATATCGGACATACCAAAAACACCGGTTAAATCATCATAACGACCACCACCACTTATGCTTCCCATTTGTGCATCCTTGGCTTTTATTTCAAAAATAGCACCCGTATAATAATTTAAACCACGCGCCAGGGTTAGATCGATTTCAAAATCGGATATAATTGCTTGTTTTTCGAGATAATCAAATAGGCATTGGATTTCGGCAATACCTTTCATTCCTGTTTCTGAGTTTTGTAATAATTTGCTGATGATGCTTATTTTTTCAGTATTAGTTCCTTTCATTTCAAGAATGGGTTGTAGCTGCTTTATCGCTTTTTCGGATAAACCTTTTTCTATCAATTCTAAATTGACCTTCTCAATACCAATTTTATCCATTTTGTCAATGGCAATGGTAATGTCAATAATTTTATCAGGATGACCCATTATCTCTGCAATCCCAGCTAAGATTTTCCGGTTGTTGATTTTAATTACAACATCCAATCCCAGTTTTGAAAAAATTGTATCCGAAACTTTTACCAGTTCAGCTTCGTTAAGTAGAGAGTTGCTGCCAATTACATCTACATCGCATTGATAAAATTCACGATACCTTCCTTTCTGAGGCTTGTCGGCTCTCCAAACCGCTTGAATCTGGTAACGTTTAAATGGGAAGCAAAGCTCGTTACGATTCATCACAACATACCTAGCAAAGGGAACTGTTAGATCGTATCGCAATCCTTTCTCAGCAATCAGAGGGGTAAGTTTTTTATAATCTGACAAGCTTTCAGTTGTTAGCTTTTCAGAATAATTTCCAGAATTCAATACTTTAAATAATAGTCTATCTCCTTCTTCTCCGTATTTGCCGGTTAAAGTTGATAGGTTTTCCATTGTTGGCGTTTCTATAGGTTGATAACCATATAGTTGAAAAACAGAGCGTATGCTGTCAAAGATATAATTGCGCCGTATCATTTCGATAGGACCGAAATCACGCATTCCTCTAGGTATTGTGGGTTTCTGAACTGCCATTGTGAGAGTTTAGTTTTTAAAGCTAAGTATATATTCCCTAGATCGAAATAGACTGGGATTTGTAAATTTAAAGTTTTTGCAAAATTACATTAAAAACTTTGAATTTGAAGCTGCAATTTTTCAAGTAAGTTGTCAATATAGGCTTTGCATAAGGGGTCACCTTCTTTAGGAGCCCAGCCTGCGAAATTTTTGTCGTCTGCAACAGCATAGGGACCGTCTTTGAATTCGTAGGCTGCTGAAGATTTTTCGAGAGAGAGTATGGTATGCCAGGTTTTTTCAGGGATTTCAACAGCAAAATTGCCTTGCTTTGCATCTAAAATTATATGATCTAAAATATTTCCATCATCATCAAATTCTACCACTAACATTTTGCCTTTCAAAATAAAGAAAACCTCCCGTTTATCCGGATTCTCGTGTTTATGAGGTTGAATATATGAATAAGGCTCAATGGCATTGATGAATCGTTGTAAACGATCAGCATTGCCTTTGTGGAAATTATAATTCAATCTTTTTCGATTGCTTTGCTGAGCTTTATTGGAAATGGCATTCGTTAAAGCAACATCAATTTTAATCATTTTAAGCTTGTTGAATTAATGCAACGGCATAAGCAGAAACGCCTTCTTCTCTGCCTTCAAACCCTAGTTTTTCGGTAGTTGTAGCTTTTATGGAAATGTCATCTTTATCAATGTTCAGAACAAGGGCCAGTGTGCTCAGCATCTCAGGTATAAAAGCTGCAATTTTGGGTTGTTGAAGACAAATCGTGCAATCTATGTTTGAAATAGTAAAACCTTTTGTTGCGATTAAGTCCAGACAGCGTTTTAATAAAATTTTGCTGTCGATTCCTTTGAATTCGGGAGAAGTATCTGAAAAATGAAAACCGATATCCCTCATATTAGCAGCACCTAACAATGCATCACAAATAGCGTGTATCAAAACATCTGCATCTGAATGTCCTACAGCTCCCTTAAAATGAGGAATTTCGATGCCCCCCATCCAAAAAGGCAGCCCTAATTGTAACTGGTGAACATCGAAACCAAAACCTACCCGAATCTTCATTCTATTGTGTTAATTTGTTTTGATCTTTAAAAGCATCAAAATCAAATGTGAGTGTAAATCTCAACGTATTTCCTAATGGATTTCGTTGTTCGGTAGGAATTAAATAGGCAAAATCAAGGCCAAACACATTGTATCTCAATCCAGCACCTAATGTAAAGTATTGTCTGTTACCCTTTAACATGCTTTCGTGAAAATAACCCCCTCGAATAGCAAATTGATTATCGTACCAGTATTCAGCACCGATAGAATAGGTAATTTCTTTAATTTCTTCTGAAAAACCATTCGGTGCATCACCAAATGATTGAAATAATCCTGTTACTATACCAACATTGGGGTCTTTACCAGCAGCAATTTGACGGACACCATTTAATATACTATCTCCGTTACCTGTACTATTGGGTAAATAAATAGGAGGAGTTGGTACTAAAAGTTTATTGAAATCAACCATTATTGAAAGTTTGTTGAAATCGTCAATATTAAGCGTAAAACATGTACCTAACCGGAGATTGGTTGGGATAAAATCTCTCTCAGTTGTAGAGGTATAGGAGATTTTTGCACCGAGATTAGAGATATTCGCCCCAAAAGCCATTGTTCCTTTTAAGTTTCGGCCAAAACGAATTGGTTTTTGATAATAAAAAGCAACATCTGCTGCAACTGATTGTCCGGCATGAGATTCTTGACCTCCTACAGTTTGTCCTTGGGTAAGATTTGAATTGATATACCTTGCAGCAATCGCACCAGAAAAAACATCTGATAATTTACGTGAATAAGTAACATCTAACGCAAATTCACTGGGTCTGAAATTTCCTAATGAATTACCAATAGCATCTGTGAAAGTAATATCTCCCAATGAAAAGTACAACAATGAAGCGCCTACTGTACTCATTTTATCAATTCTTTTATAACCTGACAAATAGGCTAAATTTATATCATTTACCAATTCTCTGAGCCATGGACTGTAAGAAACAGAAATACCCATATCTTTTTCGATAAATGCATATTTAGCAGGATTCCAATGCATAGAACTAGCGTCAGGAGTTGAAGCTACGCCTGCATCGCCCATTGCTCCTGCACGTCCATCAGGTGCTATCATTAAAAATGGAACAGCAGTGGTTATTACTCTGTTACCGGTTAATAATTCCTGACCCAACCATTGGTTGGTATTTTGAGCATTAATATTTGTAAATAGGGCAATTAATACGATTGCCATCCATATTTTCTCGATTTTTAATTTCATAAATTCATTCTAAAAATAAAATAGTGTGCAAAGATAACGATTTATTGTAAAATATATTGTTTAGCGTAAAAAAACTAATTTATCTGTTTTTACTGCCTGCATACCTAAAGGGTTAGTTGCTGTAATTCTGTATATGTAAAGTCCTTTTTCAATTTTTGCTCCTATTTCAGAAGTTCCGTCCCACTCTATTGGATCAATTTTAAAAGAAATAGTATTAATAAGGCTATTAATCGTTTTAATTAATTTTCCTTTGATGTCGAAAATTTGAATCTGAACTTTTAAGTCTGTATTGGCTTGATTGTGTTCAAAAACGAAATAGGTTTTATCAAAAAATGGATTTGGGAAATTCAAAAGATTTGTTAAAGCAATCTGAGATGATTGAGCTACTATAAATTCTGTATAGCCTTCGGCCGAATTATTAAACACATCCCATCCCTTTACTTTTATAGAATGTAAGCCATCAGTTAAACCTGTTAAAGGATAATATACCTTGCCTTTATCAAATCTGTTTAAATCTGAAATGTAAAAATCGTTTAAAATAATAGGATTTTCAGTATTCCCATCCAAATAGGCAACAATGTCATGTCCGATACCGTTCCCGACTGTATTGATACCATTGGGATCACTTATCAGTGCTAATAGCATAGGGTTTTGATCGGTGATTCCTTTAAATACAAAATTGCTGTCATTCATAAACAGTCTTATCTCAGGACCTTTGTCATCTGGAATTATGATATTGCTTATTCCGCCTACAATTACGTTTTTGTAAAAACCGTTGGCATCGCTGGTATCATTTTTAGCATAATAGCTTATTTTACCATAACCATAATTATAGGCAATATCCTTAGGAACTATAAATGAAAATTCAAAATCACCATTAACAATACTTGATTTCCCTTTATATAAAATAGCTTTTGGGAGATCAAAGTTAACTGGATTGCTGTCAGGGTCATTGCCCAATGAAGTGACAATTAATGGTTTGTCGAAAATTGTCGGATAAATTACACCGTTATAGTTTGATATTTTATGCATTGCATCATCTGTAATCATACCTTTAATCGTAATTTCTGCCATTGCCTGTATGGTATCATTGTCAGTTCCTGCAGGAATTCCGTTCACTTCGGTTGTAACTACATTGTACTGAGGGTAAGAAAGTTTTAATGCAGGATCGCCTAATAATACAAAGTTTTTAATATATGAATTGTTTCCTTCATCATTCTTAGAACCTCTTAATAAGTCTCCTAAAGATTGATACTTACCATTAACTTTATTAAATACTCTTTTTAAAAAACTTGCATTCAGATCTTCGTTTATTGCATTATAAGTTACTCTGGATGTAGTCATTAATGCTATTCCTCCTCCTTGAGGTGTCAATAATACCAATTCACCGGCGGAAGTGCGTTCAGGGTCATCAAAACGGCTAAATTCACAGGTTGCTGTAAAAAATAGCGGCATGTTATTCGTGTTTTTCCAATTCAATATATCAGTTATTTCCAAAACTCTTTCGTGTGCCCAACCTAATTCTCCACCATGACCTACATAATTCATAATCAAAGCTCCTCTCTCAACACGCTGATTGATGGCCTTATTAACATCAGGATAACGAGCACCACCAGAATTTGAAATTTGAGGATAAGCATCTAAATAGATCTTGTCAATATTGATGATAGGATTTCCTGTTTTTATAATATTAGATAATCTTTCGGATGTATTTAAATATGCATTATTATCCTGATCATCTGCTACAAAACAAACACTGTTTCTCCAGTCATTATAATTTGAAACAATCGTTGGTGAATCAGACATTAAATCATTTTTACTCGTATATCTGACTATTTTATCTACTACATTCTTGGCTTCCAATAAAGTTTTAACGGGAAACCTTCCGATGCCAATATCTATACTTTCATTCGCTGATGTCCCAGTTTCGTTGTTATCTAAGAAACCAAAATAATCATCCGAAACATAAGAAGTTCCTCCGTCAAATGAATTTGTAGATTGATAAGTGACTATAAAATTTGTGTTATTGGTTTTTGATTTATTATCGTAGGAACCATCCCCAAAAAGCAATAAATATCTAGGCATATCATTGCTGTCGGTAGCTCTGTCGTAAAACATCTTTAAAAAACTTCTTATGGCAATAGGATCCTGTGAACCACTTGAAAATTCATTGTAAATTTGTTCTGGTGTAACAATGCTAACTTTAAGATTATTTAAGTTTCTGTGGAGTGTGGCTAGCCGCAGGGCTTGATCCATAAAAAGTGGATGCGATACAATAATGTAATCTTGCTGAGCCATTCCATGTAAGTCCTGGTTAGCAACGGGGCCTATAAATTCAGGTTTTAAATAAGTAACGCCATTGAATGCAATGAATTCTCTTAAAGTATCAGTAGCGACTTTAAACAATAGATTGCTGCCATTTAATGAAGTATTGATAGATTTTACATTTAAAGGATTGCTAACATCCCAGATTTTAACTGCTGAATTGGAATTTGCAACATTAAACTGGCTAATGTTTCCAGCTCCAATACTCATTATATTTCTGAAACTAAGCTGATCTCCATAAAAACGTAAGTGCCTGATTACATTTAATTCTAAATAGTTTAAATATCCATTGGAAGAGGTGAGGGGGTAATTATAAGTTATGTTTGCATTAATCAGAGAAGTGGAATTGTTAAAACTAATATTATCAACGACATTTGTTGCCAGAAAATCAGTATATGAACCACTAACAACTGAGAAATTGTGAGTTTTGGAATGGGAATTTACATTTACAGTAAATTGGCTTGGAAGTGTTGAACTTGCAAATAGACTGTATTTTACAACTACATTAGAATCGGAATTGATATCAGGGAAGTTAAAAGAGAAGTTGAGTGAAGGAACTGTTGTATTAAACTTTTCGCCCAACCATATTTTACCTGATTTTGCTAAGTTATTTAATTCACTGTGGTGACAAGCATAGTCGTTGAAATTATCTACTGTTTTTGTTGGAGCTGCAGTTGGTTCAGCAGCGGGCTGAATTCTCTTCTGAGTTCCTATACCTGCTGTAGTTGTTATATAATAATAGGTATTGTCGTTGTAATAATTAATCTGGTGTTCAAATAAATTATTTGAAGTATTCAAATTCCAGTTAATGGATGATTGTCCATAAAATAGAATATAATCTGAAGGGTCGAAATTGCCATCATTTCCATCTCCCATAAAAATAGCCAATTCTTGTAAATCATCGTTTCGAAATGCTGCATTGGATTCGGGTAGCATTCCTGTTTTACTTCCAAATACTGAAATTGAATTCGAATGAAGGTTGTTGACATCGAATCCCATTGTAATCAAATCGTTATAGGTAATTTTGTAAATGCCTGTGCTGGAAACTGCAATTTTGTACCAGTTTCCACTGGCTAAAACGGAATGAGAAGCAAATGAATGATTCTGAGATTTTAAATGTAAATCAATAAGTTGGGTTGTTTTAAGTTCATAGTTAAATGCGACTAATTTTTCGAGTTTTCCTGTTAAAATGTTTCTTTTAAAAGGATTTATTTTTAAAACAGCAAATGATTTTTTACGATCTACTGAAATGGATACTTCTTTCTGAAGCGTTGAGTTAGTAATTAAGACATCTTTTAAAAACAAAACTTCATCTGGAGGAAGTTCTTCAAATACCATGTCCGATAATTCGAATTCTGGGTTTAAATCATTGTTTTCCAATTCAATTCGCATGAAAAATAAAGGCAACGAAGGATTTGATGCTTCATTTATTGCCCCTTCAAAATCTAAAAAAGAATGGCTTGTTTTTTCGTCAACTTTTTCAGTATGAATTCCCTGCCATTTAATTTCTTTCCAAACTTTGTTTCCTTGAGCTTGTATTAAACAATTGAAAATCAATAGATTAAATATTATACAATAAATAGTTTTTTTCACAATATAAAATTTACTCATCATTATTCACAAAATGAATAAACAAAAATAAAAGAAAAATATTGCATAGCAGCTGAAAATATTAATAATCTTCTATAAAAAAATAGAAGATTAAAGTATCTTTGTAAGCAAATTGCAAAAATGAAACAATAAAAACTTTCATTTCTATTGTTATTAAAGTAATTTGTTTAAATTATTTGTTTAATTAAAGAGATTATTTATTTTCCTTTGATTGTAACAAAAACTAACATAATAAGTATAAGAAAAAATGAAAGAATCTAAGTTTTTATAAGCAAACATTTTCATCAAAGTGGAATTGTTAAAAAAAAAAGTATAATTTGATTAAAAAAATAGTTTTAATTGAAAAATTATTTGTAATATTGTGTTCAAAATATTTCAACATGACAAAGATTTCGTCTTCTCACTTTAAGAAGTTGATATTCTGTATTATTACAAGCGTTTTTGCTTCGAATTTAGCAGTAGCCCAAGACCCTGCTTTTTCTCAATTTTATGCAAATCCCTTGTATTTGAATCCAGCATTTGCTGGTTCGGTGGTCTGTCCCAGATTAATAATGAATTACAGAAATCAATGGCCTTCGATATCAGGAACCTTTGTTACCTATAATGCATCTTACGATCAATATATCAGTAAAATATCTGGTGGTATCGGCATTTTAGTTAACTCAGACAGAGCTGGTGAGGGAACAATTTCCACAAATTCATTCAGTGGTATTTATTCGTATCGTTTGGAAGTAAGTCGTACTTTCTCCATCAATGCTGCATTGCAGGCAACTTTTGTTGACAGGAGGCTTGCCTGGGAGAAATTAACTTTCGGGGATCAGATTGACCCAAAATATGGTTTTGTAAATAATACAGCTGAGACGCAACCTGGTAAGTTAACTAAAAACTACTTGGATTTTTCATCAGGTATTATTGGTTATAGCGAAAATTTTTATGCTGGTGTGGCAGTCAGTCATCTTACTGAACCTGAAGAAGGATTTATTACAATTCATAAACTTCCTATGAAATTTACAGCACATGCAGGTGCTGTAATTGATTTACAAAAAAGAAAGCATAAAACAAGGTCTCAGGAAGATTTAACAATTTCTCCGAATATTTTATACCAACAACAATTACATTTTAACCAATTAAACTATGGGTTTTATGTAAACTGGTCACCTTTTGTAAGTGGTGTTTGGTATCGTCAAAATTTTCAAAATTCTGATGCTATCATATTTTTAGTAGGGATACAACAGAGTAGTTTTAAAATAGGATATAGTTACGATTTAACCGTATCTAAATTAACAAACATCACTGGCGGAGCCCACGAAATATCCTTTGCTATGCAATTCAGGTGTCCAACTGTTAAGAAAAGGATTAGAACAATAAATTGTCCTACATTTTAGTTATTAATAATTCAGTAAGTATAATCACAATTTTATAAATATGATTAAGAACAATCAAAACATCATTTGCAGATTAGGTAAATTCGCTATCTTATTAATATTCTTATCTGCATGTAGTCATAAATCTCAGCAATCTTCTACTACTGGCTGGGATTATAATAATCCTGAAAATGGAGGCTTTGAAGTAACCGATAATATCGAACAAGCAACTGGACCCGGTCTTGTTTTTATTGAGGGTGGTACTTTTGTAATGGGTAAAACTGAACAAGATGTTATGACCGACTGGAATAATATTCCTCGCAGAGTTACTGTCAGCTCATTTTATATGGATGAAACTGAAATACGCAATGTAGACTACCTTGAATATCTATATTGGTTAGGTAGAGTATATGGTACCGATTTTCCTGAAGTTGTTAAAAAAGCGCAACCAGACCAGTTAGTTTGGCGGAATGAACTTTCTTACAATGAAGACATCGCTGAGTTTTATTTACATCATCCTGCATATAAAGATTATCCTGTTGTAGGTGTTAGCTGGATTCAGGCAAATGATTATTGTGCATGGAGAACCGATCGCGTAAATGAAGATATTCTGGTTCAGTTGGGTATATTGGAAATTAATCCTGATCAAACCAACGAAAATAATTTTAATACAGATGCTTATTTAGCCGGACAATATGAAGGGCTTGTAAGAGAAGATTTAGAAGATTTGAATCCTTCTGGTTCAGGTACCCGTAAAGTTAGAATGGAAGATAATATTCTATTACCAAAATACAGACTTCCAACCGAAGCAGAATGGGAATATGCTGCTCTAGGCTTAATTGGCAATACAATGTATGAAAGAGTTATAGAAAGAAGAATTTATCCATGGAACGGACATCTTACCCGTACAGACGATAAAAATGCTTACGGCGAAATGGTTGCCAATTTCAGAAGAGGAAGAGGTGATTATATGGGTGTTGCGGGAAACTTAAACGATGGTGCTGATCATACTTCTCAGGTTTATTCTTTCTGGCCAAATGATTATGGTTTATATAATATGGCCGGTAATGTTTCTGAATGGGTAATGGATGTTTATCGTCCCTTATCGCATGAAGATATGACTGATTTAAATCCCTACAGAGGCAATATTTATAAAAAGAAATCCATTGATTCTGATGGAATGATCAAAGAAAAAGACAGTCTGGGCAGAATCGTTTATGAAAATGTAACTGTTGAAGAAAACGTAAACAGAAGAAACTATCGCAAAGCCAATAACGTCAATTATCTTGATGGTGATTACTCAACTGTATTGGTCAACGATTGGGCTACCGAGCAAGCAAATGAAAATACAACAAAATTAATGTATGAGTATGCTGTTTCATCGATGGTTAATGATGAAGCAAGGGTTTATAAAGGTGGTTCATGGAAAGACAAGGCTTATTATCTAAGCCCTGGTTCCAGAAGATTTTTAGACCAGAATCAATCAACTGATAATATAGGATTTAGGTGTGCAATGACAAGAGTTGGGTCGCCATTCCTTGGGAAATAATTTTACACAATTATTTGCAAACCCCATTTACAGCAATGTAGATGGGGTTTTCAATTTATAAAAATTCAAAAATGCTAATAGAGGAAATTTACAGGATTTTTAAAATATATTCCAATATTTCAACTGATACAAGAAAAATAATTCCTTCTTCCATTTTCTTTGCATTAAAAGGAGAAAATTTTGATGGAAATGCTTTTGCTGATCTAGCTATTATCAAAGGTGCTAGCTATGCAATCATCGATGATGAAAAGTATAAAAAGGATGATCGCTTTATTTTGGTCGATAATGTTTTAGAAACCCTGCAACAGCTTGCGCTCTTTCACAGAAAAACTTTAGATATTCCGATTATCGGAATAACAGGAACAAATGGAAAAACTACTACAAAAGAACTTTTGAATGCAATTTTGTCCTGTAAATACAATACTTTGGCAACTTCTGGGAATCTGAACAATCATATTGGCGTACCCTTAACTTTACTTCAAATTACAAGTAAACATGAAATAGCTATAATTGAAATGGGAGCTAATCATATAGGTGAAATTGGAGAACTTTGTAAAATAGCTCAACCTGATTATGGAATCATAACAAATATCGGAAAAGCCCATCTCGAAGGTTTTGGCGGAATCCAAGGAATTATTAAAACAAAATATGACTTGTACAAAGCTATTCAAGAAAAAAAAGGAAAAATATTTGTAAATATTAATAATGAACTCTTAGAGAATTTATCAGTTGGTATCGATAAAATTACTTATGGAAATAATAAAATTGCCTATTGTGCAGGGGAACTTATAGAATCAAATCCTTTTGTGAGTATTCAGTATTTCTGCAACGGGATGAGTGATGATATTCAAACAAAATTAGTTGGTAATTATAATTTTGAAAATATATTGGCAAGCATTTGTATAGCTGCCTTTTTTAAAGTTAAAAAAGAAGATATTAAGTATGCAATTGAAAATTATCAGCCTAGCAACAACCGTTCTCAGATTCTTAAAACCTTAAGCAATACAATTATTTTGGATGCTTACAATGCTAATCCAACAAGCCTAGAGGCAGCAATCTTGAATTTTGCAGAAATACAAGCTCAGGATAAAGTCTTGATTATTGGCGATATGCTCGAACTAGGGGCGTATAGTGTAGCTGAACACAACAGGATAATTGAAATAATTGAAAAAGAAAACTTTAAACAAATAGTATTAATTGGAAGTGTGTTCTTTGCTTTATGTAATCATACTGATTGGAATTGTTTCTCTGATTCAGAAATGGCCAAAAAATGGTTGTTGTTAAATCCTATAAACAATGCATTTATTCTAGTAAAGGGTTCAAGGGGCATTCAACTCGAAAAATTGTTGGAAGCTTTATAAAAAATACAAAATGATTACATCCTACAAGGTTATTGGTTTAATGTCAGGGACTTCACTCGATGGTCTGGATATAGCTTATTGTAGTTTTATATATGAAGAAAATAAATGGTCTTTCAAGATCGAAAAAGCCAGTTGTATACCTTATACACCTGAATGGATAAAGAAGTTATCAAAGGCTGATCAACTTTCAACTTTTGAGTATCTAAATTTGCACAATGAATATGGTTATTTTTTAGGTAAGGCATGTAAGGAATTTATTGAAAAACAGAATATAAAGGTAGATTTTATTGCTTCACATGGTCATACTGTTTTTCATCAGCCCTCTAAACATCTCACTGCTCAGATTGGAAGTGGTGAATGCATTGCTGCAGCGAGTGGACTAAACGTTATCAGCGATTTTAGAGCGATGGATATTGCCCTTGGCGGTCAAGGTGCACCATTGGTTCCCATAGGTGATAGTTTGCTTTTTGCCGATTATGATTATTGTATTAATATGGGCGGTTTTGCAAACATTTCTTATCAATTGAATAATGTTAGAATTGCTTATGATATCTGTCCTGTGAATATAGTTTTGAATCCCTTCGCCCAGGAAATTGGGTTACCGTTTGATGATAAAGGAAAGTTTGCCGAAAAAGGAAAGCTTCATCAAAGTCTATTGGATGAACTGGAAAATATCAGCTATTATCAACTCAGCCATCCAAAATCGCTCGGCAAAGAATATTTAATGAAAGAATTTATGCCAATTATTTCAAAATATGAACTTAATCCTTTTGATAAGTTAAGAACATTTTCTGAACATATTGTTTCTCAGTTATTAAAAGCGACTTCTTGTCATAAGAAATCTAAACTCCTTTTTACAGGAGGAGGCGTTTATAACGAATATATAATGCGCCAGTTGAAATTAAAATCAAATTACTCCATTGTTATTCCCGAAAAAACTATTATTGAATATAAAGAAGCCCTGATATTTGCCTTTCTCGGAGTTTTGAGATACAGGGGTGAAATTAACTGCTTAAAATCTGTAACCGGAGCTAGCAGAAACAATACTGGCGGAAAAATAATATTGGCAAACTAGTTTTTTTTCGTAGGTTTGTTTTGCTCAATTAAATTTAAAATATAAAATTGAAAAAAAAAACACGGTATTTTAAGATTCTCCTGATTTTAGTTTCAGTTATTATATTGCCTGTAGTGGCATTTGCCAATGCGTCTGTAAGTCAATCTCCTGCAGTTCTTGGTATTCGTGTTGAATTCATTTTGTTTGCCTTAACATTATTGGGTGTGGCATTGTTTTTTCGTCATACGTTGAAAGTTGCTTTAATCGGATTGGCTAGTATATTGTTTTTCAAGTATAGCTTTTCTGATGGTTTTAGTCTTCTAACACTTTTATTTGGACAGAATTCTATGGTTGAGCAAATTGCCCATAAAGGTATGCGTCAGGGAGAATGGGCTATTTTAATCAATCTATTCGGTTTGTTAACAGGGTTTGCTGTATTGGCTAAACATTTTGAAAAATCGGGTGTTCCTGATTTACTTCCTAAATATCTTCCTGATGATTGGAAAGGCCCCTTAGTGTTGTTGGTTTTTGTTTTTCTGCTTTCTTCTTTCCTGGACAATATTGCAGCTGCAATGATTGGTGGTACGATTGCTTTGATAATTTTTAAAGGGAAAGTTCATATAGGTTATATTGTAGCTTTGGTTGCAGCCAGTAATGCAGGAGGTTCCGGAAGTGTGATCGGAGATACGACTACCACCATGATGTGGATTGACGGAGTTGCTGCCATGAATGTTTTTCATGCTTATGTTGCGGCTTTGTTAGCTTTGCTAGCATTTTCAATATTTGCTTCATTCCAGCAGGATAAGTTCCAGCGTATTCAAAAAGATGTGACTCCAGGACTTAAAGTTGACCGGATGAGATTATTAATAGTCTTATTGATTTTGATGTTAACTATTGCAACAAATATATTATTCGATTTACCGGCATTGGGTGTATGGGTGGCTATCCTGATAGGAACTCTATTCAGAAAAACACCCTGGAGCGAAGCCCGATCTGCAATCAATGGATCATTTTTCTTGCTTGCGTTGGTTAGCTGTGCTTCATTAATGCCAGTGGAACAGCTGCCTGATCCCAGCTGGAAAACGGCCTTCTCATTAGGACTGATCTCTGCCATCTTTGATAATATTCCATTAACCAAGCTTGCCTTGGATCAAGGTCATTATGACTGGGGTATCTTAGCTTATGCAGTTGGATTTGGTGGTTCAATGATTTGGTTTGGTTCATCTGCAGGTGTTGCGATCACCAATAAATTTCCTGAGGCGCGCAATATTGGCCTATGGATAAGAAAAGGATGGCATGTAGTGCTAGCTTATGTAATTGGGTTTTTTGCTTTGTTTTTTATAATAGGATGGGAAGCTGAAAGTAACAATAAACATAAAGAACCTGTAATAAATTGTAAGGCTGTTAAGTGCAATGCTAGAGATGTCGCCAAAGCAAATGAAATTCATAATTTTCAACTTGATTCGATCGATCATAAATAATTCCACAAGGTTTACTCAATAAGAAGTATGAAATTAATAGTTGTATTGATTTTCATTTTTTAATAAATCTTTCCAACAGGATAGGAATTTAAGTGAGAATCCCAATAAGGTGATTTGCTATAAAACCAGTTGAGAATAGAGCGTGAGTTGTTGGCAAATTCGGGCTCTGCGATTTTCTTTTGTTCAAACTCTATTTTAAGTTTTGCATCGCTTTTTAACATCTCTCTCGCCATAGTCTCAATTACGTATGATTCGGCATATTCTTTCTGTTCTAAAACCGAATTAAAAAATCCCCAAAAAAACAGAGAGCCGCTTGCCTTGGGTTCCAGCAGATAAGCAATAATGCGAGCTGCAGGTTGATTCATTTCTATCATCACTGAGCCGGAAGGATAAGTGCGTTCTTCCTGTATACTATCCATGTCAAAACTAATCAGTGGATGTCTGCCTTCGCTGCTACCTGCCTGCCATTTTGGATTTTTGAATTTGTAGGATTCAACCAATAATGTTATTGGTGCCTTAAGGGTACTCGTTTTTATTCCATGTAGTTTTAATATATCAATCACATCCTTCCATTCGGGAGGTAAAATATAAGCTTTGGGCAAAAATACCTTTTCCGTTGTTTTTATGTTATTAAAATAAGGAACCTTAAAAGTCAGTGGTTTGCTATTTTCATATCTAAACCAATCTCCACCTGAAATATCACTTTTTTCAATGCTGTATTCCACACCTAAAAAATCTATCAGGCTACTGTCTTTTTGAGAAGCTTCAAAGTTAATTCCAAATGCGGTCTCCCTGAATTTTTTACTGGCCGTTCTTTGATCGGCTTCGGTAATAAGTTGTTTGAGCTTTAGGTGTTCTTTGTTAAGTAAAACCAATGTGTTTTTTATCATTTGATACGTTGACTCAACTCTGGTTTTATAGGGTTTCAACATATGGGTTTCGATGAGCAATCCTGGACGGTTCCTTTGAATGGTATATCCTTCTGATAACATTGGAGGTGCTGCATTGCTTATCAGGCCGCTTCGGGGGTCATGCCAGTTGCGGAAAGTTACATAAGGGAATATGGGTAACCCTTGTTGTGTCATCATTTGTGTGATGGGCTTCAGGTAATTTTCTTTCTGCCATTTTGCAAGGCATTCATCTACATTTCCCTCGGTTTCTATGCCATAGGTTAGCACATATTGATAGTCGGCACCATCGGTAGTATGACAATCAATAAAAAAATCAGGCATAAAATGCTTGAACATTTTTAGCCAGTTTTTCATTTCCAGCGCATCGGCTTTGAGGAAATCTCGGTTAAGGTTCAGGTTGTCGGCAGTGGTACGCCAGCCCATTTCTGTAGGACCATTTTGATTGATACGGTTGTATTTGCCAAATCTTTCGTGACCATCCACATTGAATATGGGAATAAACAAAATGGTGACATGGTTCAGTAATTCAGTCATCTTTTTATAGATGGCAATATCCCTGAAGAGCATGAGGCAAGCATCTTTGCCATCGGGTTCTCCTGCGTGAACGGCTGCTTGTATCAGAATAATAAGATTTCCCGATTTATGAATGGCTTCGGGTGTAAAATTGCCATTTTTATCCATTATCATTAGGGGTAAATCACGTCCTTGCGGACTTTTGCCAAAGGAAGTATATTTTATCCAGTCAGCAGTTTTATCAAGGCTTTTACAATAAGCTATTGTTGAATCGTAGCGGGGTGTTTCCTTGCATCCTGAGTTTTCGTAAAACGTATTAAAGTTTTTTGTTTGTGAAAATGATGAGAAGGAGAGGAGTAAGAGGCTGCAAAGGATGATTTTTTTCATTTATTAATATTTTGATAGTCATCGGATGACAAATTGAAAGATAATTATTTGAATTAAAAACTTTGTATTTAAGCCATCCGATGACTTGTATGTTTTGATTTAATAAAAAATAACGATAAAAACAGCCTGTAAAATTAATAAAATTCCCATCTTTGCAGCTATATTTTAAAGCGTTTTTTTCAATGGAAATTTTTACAACGATTACAACTTACCAAGCGTATCTTCTAACAATACAGTCAGCGAATAAAAGTATAGGCTTTGTTCCAACAATGGGAGCGCTGCATCAGGGACATCTTGAAATGGTAAAAAGGGCTAAAGCCGAGAATGATGTAGTTGTGGTGAGTATTTTTGTAAATCCGATACAGTTTAACAATAAGGAAGATTTACTCCACTATCCCCGTACCCTCGAAAATGATGCTATTTTGTTGCAGAACGTTGGTTGTAACGTTATTTTTGCACCCGACGAAAAGGAGATGTATCCAGAACCCGATACTACTGTTTACGATTTTGGTCCCTTAGCCGAAGTGATGGAAGGCAAATTTCGCCCCGGCCATTTTAACGGTGTGGCAGTAGTCGTAAAAAGGCTTTTTGATATTATTCAACCCGTACAGGCTTATTTCGGAGAGAAAGATTATCAACAATTGCAGATTATAAAGTCCTTGGTGAAACAAACTAAACTTGCAGTTAAAATCATTTCTTGTCCGATAGTAAGAGAAGCAGATGGTCTGGCAATGAGTTCACGCAATATGCGTTTAAAAGATGAAGAAAGGAAGAGTGCGCCTTTTATCTATCAAACTTTGCTTGAGGCAAAGAGAAAAGTAAATGAGCTCAGTCCGGCAGAACTTAAAATATGGGTGATGCAACAAATGGATTTAAATTCTTTATTTTCTCCAGAATACTTCGAAATTTCAGATGCTACTACTTTATTGCCTATTGCATATTGGGATCAGAGCAAACACGTTATTGCATGTATTGCCGTGTTTTTAGGAAGTGTTAGATTGATTGATAATATTGTGATGAAATAGCAATTAAGCAATTCAACATCTTTAATTATAAATTTGCTTAATTTATAATTAAAGATGAAATAAAAGATTCGAAAATATAATTAAAACCCAAATTGCTAAATAATAAAATCACCAAATCGCCCAATTAATCCTTTGTTTCGTTAATTTTGCTGTGAAACCTGCTATAGGCAAAATAAATGACGAGTCCGATAGCCATCCAGATAAATAATCGGATCCAGTTGGCCCAACCTAAGCCGAAGATCATGGCACCACACACTAATATGCCAAGTATTGGAACAAATGGAACCCAGGGCGTTTTGAAGCCTCGTTTGAGTTCAGGATTTTTTACTCTCATGATCCATACACCGGCAGACACCAGCATAAAAGCAAACAATGTTCCAATACTGGTCATGTCGCCAACTATATCCTGAGGCACAAAGCAGGCAAAAAGTCCCACGAAAGCAAAAAACAATAAGTTGGATTTGTAAGGTGTCCTGAATTTTTGATGAAGATCGGAGAATATTTTTGGTACCAATCCATCTTTACTCATCGAATAAAAAACACGGCTTTGACCATAAAGCATTACAAGTATGACGGATGAAAAACCTGCTAAGATAGCAATCGTAACCAGCTTAGCCAGCCAGCCAAAACCTGTCATATAGGTTTGTATGGCAAAAGTAACCGATGCTTCTTTTCCAGCGGTTCTAAAATCTTCTAAGGTAGCAACACCTGTTAATACATAAGAAAATAAAATATATAAAACAGTACAGATGGCCAGCGAGCCAAGTATTCCAATAGGCAATGCTTTCTTGGGGTTCTTGGTTTCCTGAGCTGCCGTGGAAACTGCATCGAATCCAATAAAAGCAAAGAATACAACGCCTGCTGCACCCAATATTCCTAAAATTCCACCGAAATTATGGGATACACCCTGAGCATCTACAAATTTAGTTGCCTCGGGGATAAAAGGAGTGTGGTTTGCAGGATTGATAAAAGACCAACCGAAAACGATAAATAATATTACTATACTAACTTTGGTAACTACAATGATGGCATTCACCAAGGCCGATTCACGAGCACCACGTATCAATAAAATGGTTAATAAAAAAACGATGAAAAGTGCCGGAATATTCATGATGCCATGCGTTCCTAAAGTACTTGCCTCAAAAGGCGAATGACACCATTCGTAAGGTATATGGGCATTAAAATATCCCAGTAATTTATTCAAATATTCACTCCATGCGATACTTACAGTCGCAGCACCCAGTGCATATTCCAGTACTAAATCCCATCCGATAATCCATGCAACCAGTTCACCCATGGTGGCATAAGAATAAGTATAGGCGCTTCCCGAAACAGGTATCATGGATGCAAATTCTGCATAACAAAGGCCTGCCAATGCACAACCAATTCCAGCAACAATAAATCCAATGGTTACAGATGGTCCTGCATTGTTGGCTGCTGCTGCTGCTGTTCTTACAAACAAGCCTGCACCTATAATGGCTCCAACACCCAATGCAATTAAACTGATAGCTGTTAATGAGCGTTTTAAACCTTTCCCATCATCAGCTGATTCTTCCATAAGTTTTGTAATGGACTTTTTAGTAAATAATTGATTCCCCATATTTTTATCAGTTTTAATGAATTATTCTCAGCAAATATACAAATATTTAAATATACAAAATTCAGTTTATATTTTTCCCAATCGCTTTAATTCCCAAAAACACTTAGCTGTAGCTCTGATGTCAGCTGCAGCATTATGCGCTTCATCAAATGAGGATCTGAAAAGTTTGAAATGCAGCTCAGCTAATTTGGGCCATTTATAACCATAAGGGCCATCGATGGCACAAAAATTAGTAGTGCTTTGCATGGTGCAGATTTTCTTTTTTGTGGCTAAACTATCGGGCATTTTGTTTCTTAAAAATTCGGCACCCATAATTTTTTCGTCAAAACTTATATTGTGAGCTACCAGAAAGGTGGATTCGTCGATTAAAGACTGAAAATCAAGTAAAACGCTGATTAATGATTTGCCTTCTTGCAAAGCTCTTTCAGTAGTAATTCCATGAATTCGGGAAGCATCTGCAGGAATGATAAAGCCTTGAGGTTTGATAATATAGTCAGCTTCTGAAATTAATTTTCCATTGATATCAAAAAGCAAATAAGCCAGCTGAACCAGTCGGGGCCAATTGTTCAGGTCAGTTACAGGGGCTTTCCAGTTTCTGGGTAAGCCAGTTGTTTCAGTGTCGAAAAATAGATACATCTTTAATGGGTTAAGTGGTTTATATGATCTGATTTAAGCTGTTTTCAATGAATTCAATAGTCAGCGATGATAGTTTGTTTTGAGAATCAAGAGTTGAATAAATTTTATATTTTTTTTGCCCTTTAGGGTATAAATGTAATTAGAAAAATGGTATTAGATGTTTCTTTTGTCCGTAGGACATTATGAATTATAAATTTTAATTGCAAGGTATATTCCCTACGGGAAATAATTCATGATCCTGAATTATTTCCTATTGACATTGTTCTCCTACTGAGAAAGAATTAATTCATTGATTTTTATGAAATTAGCTAAACAATTTTTAAAATATAAATTGTTAGAAATCTTTAAGTTAAGCATAATTAAAATCTTTTTTTTTTTGTTTTAATAAGTCGGAACTCAAATCTTGATTCGCATTTATAACTTAATAGTGCAAAATTTGAATTCGCAAAAGCAAATGTACAAACATTTCCGAAGTGATACTAAAAAAACGAATTTATTTATTGAAGGAGTAGTTTTATTGCATCATTATTTTTTTTAAAAAATTTAAAAAAAATAAAAACTCGGAGACAAAGAGAACACCTAGGTTAAAGCAGGTTTTTTTAGTGCATCTCTATGATCTCTTGTCTCTGTGGTAAAAAACAACTTTTACTCTTATGTAGTGTTTGATTATCCACATTATCAGTAAACTGAACCATTCAATTTTAAAATGATTCAGGCTATAAAAAGTATAAATTAGTAGTCAACAGCAACTATAATTTAATATAATTGTTAATTATATAAAGTTTATAAACTGCAAAAACATCAAAAAAAAATGCTATTTAAATTAAAATGTTTAATTTTGCCGCATCATGCAAATAGAAGTTTTAAAATCAAAAATACACAGGGCCATCATTATCGAAGCCAATATCAATTATATTGGTAGTATCACGATTGATGAAGATTTGATGGATGCCGTCAATCTAATTGAGAACGAAAGAGTTCATATTTATAATATCAACAATGGCGAACGCTTTGATACCTATGTAATCAAAGGTGAACGAAGTTCAGGTGTAATTGGAATCAATGGAGCTGCTGCCCGTAAAGTTGCTGTTGGCGATTTAGTTATTATTGTTTCATATGCCAGCATGGATTTTGAAGAAGCTAAGCAATTTACACCTAGCATTATCTTTCCTCAAAATAACAAAGTTTAATGTTGCAAAAGAAATTACTCCTCATGCTTAAATTTGCCTTTTTCATTGGCTTAGGATTTTTCTTTATCTGGTGGTTTCAACGTAAACTTACTCTAATAGAAAAACATGAAATCAGCAATTCTTTTCATTCAGCAAATTACTTCTGGGTAGTTATAGCCATTATTCCGGGTGTTTTAAGCCATCTAAGCCGTTCAATGAGATGGCAGATGTTGCTGAAGCCCATGGGTTACCATCCCAAACTAAAAACTACTTTTGCTGCCGTAATGGTTGGGTATTTTGCCAATCTTGCTTTTCCTCGCCTGGGCGAAGTTATGCGTTGTGGTATCCTTCATAAATATGAAAAAATTCCAGTAAGTAAATCTTTTGGCACTGTAATTACCGAAAGAACCGTTGATATGCTGATATTTTTTATCCTGTTTGTACTTACATTATGTCTCGAATTTCACAATTTAAAAGATTATGTATACAGTAGTTTTTGGATAAAATTTGCTGATAAATTCAATAATTTTAGTTTTACCAATAGCTTTTTTATTTTTACTTTAACTTTCTTAGCCATCATCATCCTTCTGTTCTTTATTTTTAAAAAAAGAATTACAGCTTCAAATTCTTTTGTAAAAATAATGGTTGTAATAATGGGATTTGTTGAAGGACTAAAATCACTTTCTAAAGTTGATAAACCTTTGGTTTTTATTTTCCATTCACTTTTTATCTGGATGAATTATTTTTTGATGACCTGGTTAATGTTTTTCTGTTTCGACCAAACATCCTCGCTGGGATTAAATGTTGTATTGTCGGCACTGGTAATGGGTTCTATAGGTATTATGATAGTTCCCGGTGGAATTGGGATCTATCCGGTAATCATTTCACAGACATTGATGATATTTGATCCACTTAGACTAAAAACAGTAGGCTATGCTATGGGATGGATATCCTGGTCGTCGCAAACATTATTGATTATTGTCCTAGGACTTATTGCTTTGGTTGTTTTACCCTTATTAAAAAATAAAAAAGATGCAGCAATTTGAAATTATCCGTTCAAAAATACTTTCAGGCAATGATTTGTCTCAAAAATTAGCGTACTGGCGTTTTAAATCAATGAAAATTGTTTTTACCAACGGATGTTTTGATATTCTTCATGCCGGGCATATCGAATACCTTGCAAAAGCAGCTGCTGAAGGTGATGTATTGATAATTGGTCTCAATACCGATGCTTCTGTTCGCAAATTAAAAGGAATGCATCGCCCTATCAACGAAGAAAATGCAAGAGCTTTGATAATGGCAGCTTTGAATTTTGTTAGCGCTGTAGTCCTTTTTGATGAAGAAACACCTTATGATTTAATAAAATTGGTACAACCAGATATCTTAATCAAAGGTAGTGATTATAAACCTGAAGATATCGCAGGCTATGATATTTTAATGGCAAAAGGCGGTGAAGTTAAAACCATTGACCTTGTTCCCGGATATTCAACCACAGCCATCGAACAGAAAATTTTTAAGCGTCTATTGCAGCAAAAATAAATTTACAGAATAACCTTCTTTCCTACTTGTTTATCCCGATTTTCTTTTTACTTTTGAAAAAAATTAATTTGTCATTTTATTAACTTATTTTAAAAGTATCATGAAAAAAAGAAGTTTTTACTTGCTTATCATTTTGGTAATTTCTACCCATGCATTTTCGCAAAACAAATCAAAAAACGTTGACATCATTTTTGGTGAAGAAATCAAAGAAGCCAGAAGCAGTAACCTTGAAAGTATCTTAGGATTTGATGAAACAGGTATTTACGTGTTAAAGACAGAAGGCGGAGGCGCTTTTAGTTCAGGACAAGATTGTTTTATTGAACATTTTGATAATAAAATGAACCAGACAAAGTCGGAAGAATTAATTATTACCGATAAAAATGGCGAAGAAAGAGATTACGAATTTATTGTTCACATGAACAATACTTTGTATGTATTTTCTTCTATTGAAAATAAAAAAACAGACAAGGTAAACTTATATGCACAAACAATCAATAAAAAAACCTTGCGGCCCAATAACGATTCCCGAAAAATTGCCGAAATTAATTATGCTGATAAAGGGAGTGGTTCTTTTGGAGATTTTCAATTTAATATTTCAAAAGATCAGAGTAAATTAATGATACATTATCTTTTACCTGCCAAGAAAAAAGAAAAAGAAAAAATTGCGTTGATCGTATTGGATAAAGAGTTAGGATTACTTTGGGAGAAAAAATGCACACTTCCTTATCTCGAAGAGTTGTTTGATGATGAAAGATACCGTATTGACAATGATGGAAATGCATACATTTTAGGCGTGGTTTATAAAGAAAAAGCTTTAGCAAAAAGAAAAGGCAAACCCAATTACAAATATCAATTGATTTCATATAAAGACAAAGGAGAAACCTATACAGAATACCCGATAGAACTGGCTGGCAAATTTATTACAGATATGCAAATTGCTATTAATGATAAGAACGATATTGTATGTGCTGGTTTTTATTCCAATATTGGTACTTTTAGTATCAACGGGAGTTATTTTTTGAATATTAACGGTAGCAATGGCGAAATTGGCAATAAGAGTTTCAAGGCTTTTGATTTAGAGTTTATTACTCAGAATATGACCGAAAGGGAAGCCAATAAAGTTAAAAAGAAAGAAGAAAAAGGTAAAGATGTAGAACTGTCGGAATATGATTTAGACGATATTATTTTAAGAGACGATGGTGGTGCAATATTGGTAGGCGAACAATTTTATATCGTAGCCCACACCTATTCTTCTTCAAACGGGGCTAGCTATACAACGTATCATTATAATTACAATGATATTATTGTCATTAATATTAGTCCTGAAGGACAGATAGAATGGGCGAAGAAAATCCCCAAAGAACAGGAATCTATTGATGATGGAGGTACTTATTCTTCCTATGCTATGTCGGTTTTTGGTGATAAAATGTTTTTTATTTTTAACGATAATCCTAAGAATTTAACCAATACCGGTGATGGGAAATTGAAAAACTACAATCCAAACAGAGAATCAATTGTTGCACTGGTAGCTATGGATGGCGATGGGAAGTATAAAAAAGAAGCCCTTTATAAAATGAAACGTTCAGATGTTTTGATTCGTCCTAAATTAAGTAAACAGATTTCGGCTGATGAGATGATTATTTTTGGTAAAAAAGGGAAAATGCAACAATTTACAAAGTTGATTTATAAGTAGCCATTTGCAATGTATCATTGGAAATGCAAAAAAAAACTATTCAATTAAAAAATCTTTGCATTTCAAATTTATTACTACATTTGCGACGTAAATTATATAAAAATTCTAGAACAAAGATGGAAGAGTTTGAAAATAAAGAAAGAGAAGAAATATTCTCAAAAGCAGTAAGAGCAGGTAAAAGAACGTATTTTTTTGATGTAAAGGAAACCCGTTCGGGCGAACAATACCTAACGATTACCGAAAGTAAAAAACGTTTCGATAATGAACAGGGTAAGTTTTATTTTGAAAAACATAAAATTTTTCTTTATAAAGAAGATTTTGAAAAATTTACAAAAGGGTTGAATGGTATAACCCATTTTATTGAAACTGGTGAAAAACCTATTGAAGAACCTGAAGAAACCTACAAATCCGAATTCTCTGACATCGATTTCGATAGTTTAGATGTAAACAAAGATTAAATTAATTTAACTGATTAATAATAAAGCTGTTCGTTCGGACAGCTTTTTTGTTATCAAGTTTTTCTGCTTAATTTAATTATTAAGCGTACTTTTGTAAGCTTAATTTTGTAACAGCACTTTCTGAAAAAATATCAAAAAACTCAGTTAAAAAGCTGCTCGAAATAAGCGATACAATGGGTTTTTAACTTTATTTAGTTGTTTAAGAAAAAGCTTTTTTTAAGCATTAATTATTAAATTTATAAAACACTTACAAAATATTCATCTATATTATTATCAAACTTAAAATGGGAAAAGTAATTGCTATTGCAAACCAAAAAGGAGGAGTCGGCAAAACTACATCAGCTATAAATCTTAGTGCCAGCTTAGCAGTACTTGAGAAAAAAACTTTGTTAATAGATGCAGATCCTCAGGCAAATGCTACTTCAGGTGTTGGCTTTGATCCCCAGACTATCAAAACAAGCATATATGAATGCATAATTGATGAAATTGACCCACATAGTATCGTACTTAAAACATCTACTCCTTTTCTTGATTTGATACCTGCTCACATTGATTTAGTTGGTGCTGAAATTGAGATGATTAATCTACCCAATCGCGAAAAAATGATGCGAAAAGTGATTGAAAAAATCAAAGATGAATATGATTATATTATTATTGATTGTTCACCTTCATTAGGATTGGTTACTGTAAATTCGCTTACCGCTGCCGATGCTGTGATTATTCCAGTTCAATGCGAATACTTTGCATTGGAAGGATTGGGTAAGTTGCTGAATACCATTCGCATTGTTCAAACCCGTTTGAATCCTGCCCTGGAAATTGAAGGGATTTTACTAACCATGTACGATTCGCGTTTACGTTTAGCTAAACAAGTTGTAGAAGATGTCAGGGCTCATTTTCAACACATGGTATTTGATACTATCATCTATAGAAATACAAAATTAGGAGAAGCTCCCAGCTTTGGCGAAACCATTATTATGCATGATGCAAATTGTTCAGGATCTGTTAACTATTTGAACCTTGCCCGTGAAATTTTGCTAAAGAATGATACAATAAAAATTAAAGAACAGGAATAAAAAAACGATACCGTATGATTGCCAAAAAACAAGCTCTTGGAAGAGGTCTTAGCGCCTTACTAGCAATTCCAGAAAACGAAGATATAAACCTAAACGATAATGCAAGTACAGTTGTTGGTTCTATTGCAAGCATATCTCTTGACTCAATTGAAGCTAACCCTTTTCAGCCACGTACTGAATTTGAAGAACAAGCATTAATTGAACTTTCTACTTCTATTAAGCATCAGGGTATTATTCAACCCATCACTGTCAGGAAAATCGGACATGATAAATACCAGCTTATATCAGGAGAAAGACGTTTAAGAGCTTCAAAATTAGCAGGTTTAGAAGAAATACCTTCCTATATTCGAATTGCTACAGATTCTCAAATGCTGGAAATGGCTTTGGTTGAAAATATTCAACGCGAAAATCTGAATGCGATTGAAGTTGCCCTTTCGTATCAGGCATTGATAGATGAGTGCAAACTTACCCAGGAACAAATGAGTGAAAAAGTTGGTAAAAACCGGACTACCATTACCAATTACCTGCGTTTACTCAAACTCCCTGCTGAAATACAATTAGATATACATGATGATAAAATCAGCATGGGGCATGCCCGCGCATTAATTACATTAGATAATATTGAACAACAGTTGATTATTACTAAACAGATCGTCGAAAAAGGCTTATCGGTGAGAGAAGTTGAAAAAATGGTTCGTTTAATCAACAATCCTGAAGAGAAAAAAAACAAAAAAACAACGAATACATTACCTGAAACCTATCATGCAGCTAAGAAATTATTAGGGCATCATTTGCTTGCAAAAATAGATATTAAAAGGAACAATAGGGGCAGGGGAAATATCGTTATTCCATTTACATCTGATAAAGATTTCGAAAGAATTTTAGAACTATTAAAATAATACTTTTTTATCAATACCGTGATCAATAGCAATAACTTTACTCAAAACATAAAAATTGCCACACTGAAAAATCATTTTTTTGCTGTGGTATTACTGATTACTGTTTTATTGCTGATAACAACACCTCAAGTTTCATCTGCTCAGATTTTAAAAGATAGCATTAAAATCAATACACATTCTCCCCGAAAAGCCTCCCTCTATTCGATGGTGTTGCCGGGAATGGGGCAGGTATACAATCATCAATTATGGAAAGTTCCTGTTCTTTACGCTGGTATTGCTACATTAACTTACTTTTTTATTTTTAATACCAATAAATACCATACTTACAGAAATGAATTCGTAGCAAGAGCTTCAAGCGATTCAAGTAATTTTAATCCAGCTTATTCAATCTATTCAGATAATACAATATTACTGCTCAAAAACTTTTACCAACGAAATTTAGAATTTACCTATATTGTAGCTGGCTTGGTGTATTTGTTAAATATCATTGATGCCAGTGTTTATGCCCATTTATTTACTTTTGATGTAGGTAATGATTTATCGCTGAGAATCGATCCATTGATTAATAATAATTTTTTACGCTCGGGAGGTCCGCCTTCTGCAGGATTGCAATTAACACTGCGTTTTTAAAATAATAAACAAATGAAGATAGCACTACTCGGTTACGGGAAAATGGGTAAAGAAATTGAAAAACTTGCCATTGAACGCAAGCATGAAATAATAATGAAAATTGATGCTTTCGATGACTGGAATGAAAATATCTATGATTTTCTGAAAGCAGATGTTGCCATAGAATTTAGCACACCTAGCACTGTGCTGGATAATATTCTAAAATCCTTTGCGGCAAATGTTCCTATCGTTGTTGGTACAACCGGATGGTACGATGAAATAGAAACCATCAGAGAATTGTGCATCGAAAAACAACAATGCTTGTTTTATGCCAGCAATTTTAGTGTAGGAGTGAATATGTTTTTTGAAATCAACAAAAAGTTAGCAAAATTGATGGATTCACATCCCGAATATGAAGTTTCTATTGAAGAAATTCATCATACTGAAAAATTGGATGCTCCTAGTGGATCAGCTATTACTTTGGCCAATGATATCATTGATAAGCTCAATCGGAAAGAAAACTGGAAAAATGAAATCTTAGATGATAAAGCAACGCTTGGGATAAAATCTATCAGACTATCCGATGTTCCTGGAACACATACTGTTTCCTATGAATCAACAAATGATAAGATTGAAATTAAGCATGTTGCGCATAATCGACTGGGTTTTGCATTGGGTGCAATTTTGGCAGCAGAATTTATCCATGGAAAGAAAGGCATTTATCAAATGAAGGACTTGCTCTTTTAACAATTTTTAAAGTAATAATTTTTTATCAATCACCGTTTTATAAGACTTTTGTAGAAAATAGTTAATAACTTAATAACTAAACCAAACTAATAAAACGACAATTTACAGAAGTCACCTAAATTGAAATAATTAATAATATTTAATATGAGCATTTTCGCAATTTTGACCGTTTTATTCTTCATCCTTTCAATCATTGGGTTGTGGAAAATATTTGAAAAAACCGGTACTCCTGGTTGGGTAATTTTAGTGCCATTTTATAATTTTTATATCTGGCTAAAAATTATTAAAAAACCTTTGTGGTGGTATATTTTTATCATCATACCTTTTATAAACGTATTTACAATCATGTTAATGATTGTAGAACTGGTAAAATGCTTTAAGAAATTCGGTTTGGGTGAACAAGCTGTAAGTGTCTTGTTTCCTTTTATTTACTTACCATATATTGGATTTAACAAAACGGATACATATTTACATCCCGATCAATGGCCGGTGATAAAAAAATCAGTTACCCGCGAATGGGCTGATGCTATCATTTTTGCAGTTATTGCTGCAACCATTATCCGTACATTCTTTATTGAAGCCTATACCATTCCTACTTCCTCCATGGAAAAATCATTGTTGGTGGGCGACTTTTTGTTTGTAAGCAAAATTAGTTATGGCCCTAAAATCCCTAATACACCCATCGCTTTTCCATTTGCTCATCATACCTTACCATTAACACAAAGTATAAAGTCTTATCTTGAATGGATTAAATTACCATATTATCGTTTTCCTGGTTTTGCTAAAATTAAAAACAATGATGTAGTCGTATTTAATTATCCTGATGGTGATACTGTATCAACTGTATATCAAAGTAATGCAAGTTATTATGCATTAGTTAAAGAATATGGAAGAGATAGAGTTTGGAATGATAAAGCAAATTTTGGTGATATCATTGCCCGTCCGGTTGATAAACGCGAAAACTTCATTAAACGCTGTATAGGTATTTCTGGTGACAGCGTTCAGATTATCGACAGGCAGGTTTATGTAAACGGGAAAAAAGCGGAAAATCCTTCAGATCGTCAGTTTAATTACGAAATTATTACAAATGGAATACCTGTTTATAAAAAACAATTCAGGACTATTGGTATTTCTGAAGAAGATATAAGAAATATGAATGAATATGGGTTCTTACCCTTAACAGAAGAAAGTGTTAAACTTATCAAAGCATTGCCTAATGTAATTGATGTAAAAGCTGTGGTTTCGCCTAAAGGTATGTGGGATAAAAGATTATTCCCTTTCGATTCAACCTATCGGTTTAGTTTAGATAATTACGGTCCCATCTACATTCCAAAAGCTGGGGTAACTATTGACATAAATACTGCCAATATTTGTTTTTACAATAGAGTCATCACGACTTACGAAGGGAATACATTAGAAATTAAGGATAATAAAATTTATATTAATGGCAAGGAAAGTAAAACCTATACCTTTAAAATGAATTATTTCTGGATGCAGGGAGACAACCGTCATAATTCTGCAGATTCACGTTACTGGGGATTTGTTCCCGAAGACCATGTGGTTGGTAAGGCAAGTTTTGTTTGGCTATCCATTGATAAAGACGAAAGTTTTTTAAACAAAATCAGATGGAGTAAATTGTTCAGGTTTATTAAATAGGTTTTTAGGTTATAGGTGAATAGGCTAAATGATTTTAGGCAAAAAAAAAGAATTTTAATAATATAATATATACACAATACAATGAAAAAAGCAGAAATACATACAAACAAAGGCGTTATGAAA
>CAZCBG010000038.1:0-28740 GCA_964496885.1 uncultured Bacteroides sp.
TTTTGATTTTATTTTTGCTGATCCACCCTATGATATGGAAAATATAGAATCCATTCCAGATATAATTTTTGAAAAGAAATTGATTACTGATAATGGATTTCTGGTAATTGAACATTCTCGCGATCATAATTTTGAAAATCATCCTCATTTTTATGAACATCGTTTGTATGGAAAAGTAAACTTTAGCTTTTTTCAATAATGGAACAAACTTCAGCATTTTGGATAGAAAAACTTTGTTTGCAAAAACATCCTGAAGGTGGCTATTATAAAGAAGCTTACCGTTCCGATGAATCTTTTCCTCTTTTTTCGTTACCTCCTCGCTTTAAAGATGATCGTTGTTTTTCTACGGCTATTTATTTCTTATTGGAAAATGATAATTTTTCAGCTTTTCACCGTATCAAATCTGATGAAATATGGCATTTTTATAAAGGAAGTTCACTTACATTGTATATTATTACAGAAGAAGGCAGTCTTAAAAATCTACAATTGGGCGATAATCCATTAAATGGTGAACATTTTCAAATTGTAGTACCCCGTAATTCCTGGTTTGCTGCACATGTTAATGCTAGTAATTCATTTACACTGCTTGGTTGTACTGTCTCTCCAGGCTTCGATTTCAATGATTTTGAGTTAGCAAATTGTGAGGATTTATGTAAAGAATATCCTCAATATGAAACGCTCATAAAGAAATTTACAATCAATCAATAAATCTATATTGTATTGATTGGATTCAGCTGAACTTTTGAGAATAAATATAATTTTTCATTGCAAAAAAAATGTATTTTTGTTGCAACAACAAAATAGCTAAGTATACATGAGTAAAAAAAATATAGCATTATTGGCAGGTGGAAATTCAGGTGAAGCTGAAATTTCTTTTAAAAGTGCGTTAATTATTGAGAAAAATATTGACCAATCATTGTACAATGTATATAAAATCAATCTATATAAGGATGAATGGCAATATACTGATGAGAAAGGCAAATTTCATCAGATAGATAAAAATGATTTTAGCCTGACAATCAATACAGAAAAAATTAAATTTCATTGTGTTTTTATTGCCATTCACGGCACACCGGGAGAAGATGGGATGTTGCAGGGTTATTTCGAATTACTTAACATACCATACACTACCTGTGATCACACTACTTCTGCCATTACTTTTAACAAAAGTTATTGTAATAAAATTGTTCAAGCTGCTGGTATAAATATTTCCAATTCTATTCACTTATTTAAAAATCAAGTATTCAACATTCCGCATATTCTTGAAGAAATTTCGCTCCCCTGTTTTGTAAAGCCTAACAATGGTGGCTCAAGTATAGGTATGACTAAGGTAAGTAAAGAGTCTGAATTAGAAGCTGCTATACGAAAAGCTTTTCAAGAAGATCATCAGGTTTTGATTGAGGAATTTATTGAAGGAAGAGAATTAAGCTGTGGAATGATCTATGCCAATGATAAAATGCTTGTTTTTCCTATTACAGAAATTATTTCTGAAAACGAATACTTTGATTATGAAGCCAAATATCAAGGGAAATCAAAAGAAATTACACCTGCTGAATTGGATGAAGCCATTACTATCAAGGTAAAATCAACAGCTGTTTATCTTTACACTAAGTTGAATTGTAAAGGTATTGTTCGTTTTGATTTTATTTTAAAAGCAAATACCGAAGATTTGTATTTTCTGGAAGTAAATACTGTTCCAGGGCAATCAGCTGAAAGTATAGTCCCCCAGCAAATCCGAGCGATGGGGCTAAGTATAATGGAAGTTTATACTATGTTGATTGAAGAAAGTATGAAAAAAGGCTGAAATTAGACTTTCTCTTTCTCATATCTTTCGTAAAGTCTGTAAATTAATCCATCTGCCAATCCTACTTTAGGTGCAATAAGTGATTCAACACCAGCAGCTTTCATAATTGTCTGAAATATTTTTGCAGCAGGAACAATCACATCAGCACGATCGGGTCTCATTCCCATTTTTTCAATTCTTTCTTTCAATGGAATAGCTTTTAATTGCTTGTAAGCAAATTTTAGTTGTGCGAAACTAAGGGTATTTTCAATCTGATCGCCGTACAATTTTGTCAATCTGTTGATATTTCCACCTGTCCCAACGCAATTTATCCTTCCCAGGTCTTTTTTGAAAATAGAAAGCCAATCTTTCATTTGATCCCATGAATCTTCTTCAACTTTTTTATTTAAGATTCTGACAGTACCTATATTGAATGAGTTGCAGGTGACAAATTTGTGATCTTTTAAAATTGATATTTCTGTACTGCCACCCCCCACATCAATATACATGGTAGTTTTGTAATCGTTGTTAAAATCCATATTATTTGAAGAGCGAATAATATTTGCCTCTTCTAAACCATCGATAATTCTAACATTTAAAGCTGCCTCATTTTTAATTCTTTCAATAATTTCAGTATTATTTGAGGCCTCACGCATAGCTGCTGTAGCACAGGCTTCAAAACTAATCGGGTTGTAGACATCTATGAGAAGTTTGAATGCTTCAAGTGTTTTAATTAATTTTTGAGTTCTTTCTTCAGAAACTTTTCCTGTTTTAAATACATCTTCTCCCAGACGCAAGGGGATACGAACCAACGTTGCTTTAGCTGCAGTAGGGATTTGAAGATCTGAAACATATACATTTGCGAAAAGAAGACGAACAGCATTGGAACCTATGTCGATGGAAGCAAAAAGCATTTTATTCTTTGGTTTTTAAATATTTGTAAATTTCAATTTGAGAGCGAATTTTTTCTTCACTCAGTGTTTTCTTGTATTCAATAGGCGTATTTGCACTGATGATACGTGCCTTTACATTGTCATTTAATTGAATTTGAAGCATTTCTTTTAAATCAGCCTGAATTTTCTTGTCGTAAATAGGAGTCGTTACTTCGATACGATGGTCGAAATTACGTTGCATCCAATCGGCTGAGCCAATGAAATATTTAGCATCCTCATTATTACAAAAAACAAAAATACGGGAATGTTCTAAATACCTGTCAACAATACTTATTGCTTCAATATTTTCGCTAATACCAGGTAGTCCAGGAACCAATACACAAATACCTCTTACGATAATATTTATTTTTACATTGGCCTGACTAGCTTCATACAATTTGTTTATAATCTGATCATCAACTAAATTGTTCAATTTGATAATCATCCAGGCTGGTTTCCCTTTTTTTGCATTCCTTATTTCATTGTCAATCTGATGGATAAAGAAACTTCTGGTTTTAAAAGGAGAAACAATTAAACATTCAAAGTCTGGTTGGTTGTATTTGGCTTCAAAAAGATGAAAAACCTTGTTTACATCCGAAACAATTTTTTTATTGGCAGTTAGAAGGTGCTCATCTACATATATTTTAGAAGTAATCTCATTTGGGTTTCCTGTTCCAATACCAGCGTAATAAACGTTTTCATTGTTTTCTTTCCGTCTGATCAGTATCAGTTTGCAATGAACTTTATAACCGGGGATATTTTGTATCACTTTTACACCTTCTTCTTGCATTTTTCCAGCCCAATAAATATTGGCTTCTTCATCAAAACGCGCTTGTAATTCCAGGTATACGGTTACTTCTTTTCCATTTCGAACAGCATTGATAAGAGCATTGATAACTCGAGAATCTTTAGCTGCCCGGTAAATAGTCATTTTAATTGCTCTAACTGCCGGATCAATAGACGCTTCCCTCAATAAATCAATAATATACTGAAAAGACTGGTAGGGATAATGCAACATGATATCTTTTTTCTTTATGCAGTCTAAAATTCTTTTGCTTAACGAAAGTTCTCTGGTGTAAAGTTTGGGAACTTCCTCATATTTTAAATAATCTGCACCAATATTTAATGGGAAAAGCATAAAATCTTTGAAATTATGATATTTCCCGCCTTTTTTTAAGGTATCTTTTTTCTTTATCGTAAATTTTCTAACTAATTTATCTAAAAGTGCAATGGGAATGTTTTCATCGTAAACAAACCTTACTGTAGCTCCACGTTTTCTTTGCTTAATACTATCGCTTATTTTCTCAAGAAAACTTTTAGATACATCATTGTCAATATCTAATTCGGCATCTCGAGTAAATTTGATAGTATAGGCCTCATAGGTGTCAAATCCAAAAATTGAAAAAATATCTGAAAGACAATAACGAATTACATCATCTAACAAAATGATGTATTTATGGTCGTTCCCATTTGTTGGTAAAATTAAAAAACGGGAAATCCTGTAAGTAGGAATTTCAATTAAAGCATAGTTTTCTACCGAAGGCTGCTTGCTGTATTTGAGGTCTATAGCAAGATAAATGGATTTGTCGCGCAAGGTTGCAAAATTGAACAATTGATCGAGCATAATCGGGAACAAATGCTGTCGGACTTCTTCCCTGAAATATTTTTTCACATAAATACCTTGTTCTTGTGTTAGTTGCGTTTCATCTATGGTATGAATGTTTTCTTTAGCTAATTCGTCCTTTATAGTATCATAGGTATTGTAAAATTCAGTTTGAAGTACTGCTATTTTTTGATCAATCTCTTTTAGTATTTTTTGAGGGTTTGCTTCTAAATCTTCGCTAGGATGAACTTCTTGTAACTTAAGAATACGATTCAACGTTGCCACTCTTACCCTGAAAAATTCATCCTGATTATTAGAATATATTCCAAGAAAAATCAATCTTTCCAATAGCGGGGTTGAGTTATCTTTAGCTTCTTGTAGAACCCTTTCGTTGAATTGTAGCCAGCTAATTTCCCGATTTATATATTTTTGAAATTTATTTGACATATTACGAAAATTTATAATTTAGAGCTCTTTTGGAAAAATTACATAATTATTTAGTTTTATTGCATTTACAATCTCATTCCAATTGTCTGTATCAAATTCTACACAAACTAATCCTGCTGTTGGTAAATTGTCAATTCTTTCATCTAAAAAATAATTGGCAATATTTGTAAAAGTTGGATTGTGCCCAAATAGGAATGCGCATTTGAAATCATTTGATATTCCAAATATTGTATTAAACAAATTATCTATCCCTGTACCATAAATTTTCTTGTCAATTTTGATTTTTTCTTGAGGATAGTCAATTTTTTTTGCAATAATTTGAGCGGTTTGAAAAGCTCTATTTGCATGGCTCGAAATAATAATATCTGCTTTAACATTATTATCTTTTAAATAATTACCAATCTTTTTTGCTCTTTTCATCCCTTTTTCTATCAAAGGACGTTCTTCATCTGAAAGTTCTGTAAAATCCCATGATGATTTTGCATGTCGAATAATATATAAAGATTTCATCCTTAGTTATTTATTAAAATATTATGAAATGATAGTTTTTTTATATACTTTTGAACTATCTTTTTCAAAAATAAATCAAATTATGTTAAGTTAAGATTATTTTTTTATAAAATTCAAATTTTTAATTAAATAGTTTGTAATCATTTGGTTAACTGTTTTTAATAAATAATGATGAATAAAATATTAGTAATTCAAACAGCTTCCTTGGGTGATGTTATTCTTTCTACTCCTTTGTTGGAAAAACTTCATTTTTTATATCCTGACGCCAGCATTGATTTTTTGCTTAAAAGTGGAAATGAAAGCTTGTTTGATGCTCATCCTTATCTTCATAAATTATTGGTTTGGGATAAAAAAAATGCAAAATATGCCAATCTAATCAGATTGATAAAAACGTTGAGGGCTGAAAGATATGATTTGATTATTAATCTTCAACGATTTGCTACTACAGGTTTGCTTACAGCATTTTCGAAAGCAGGAACTACTATAGGGTTTAATAAAAACCCATTTTCGTTTTTTTTTACTAAAAGGGTACAACATAAGATTGGTGAAAAATTCGATGGTATTCATGAAGTAGAAAGGAATATGGAATTACTGACTTATTTATCAAATAAAAAAGATTTTAAAGTCAAATTGTATCCTTCTGCCAAAGATGAGGAAGCTGTTTCTCAATTTAAGACTTCAAAATATATCTGTATTGCACCTGCTTCTTTATGGAAAACCAAGCAATTTCCAAAAGAAAGATGGGTGGAGTTTATGAGATTGATCGACAAAGATTTACAAGTGCTTTTTTTAGGTTCACTAAAAGATATTTTCTTATGTGATGACATTATTGCTCAATCAAAACATAAAAGTTCTCTGAACTTAGCTGGTAAATTAAGTTTGTTAGAATCAACTGCATTAATGAAAGATGCTTTTATGAACTATGTAAATGATTCATCACCCTTACATTTAGCCTCAGCTTCTAACGCAAGCGTTACAGCAATTTTTTGTTCTACTGTTCCTGAATTTGGATTCGGACCATTGAGTGAGGATGCAGTAGTGGTTGAAGTTAAAGAGAAACTTGATTGCAGACCCTGTGGCATACATGGATACAATGAATGTCCAGAAAAACATTTTAAATGTGCTTACGATATTGAAATAAATGAACTAATTTCACGATTGAAAAATGATTAATTACGCCCAGAAAAAGGATATCGAAAATACTGTTAAGGCTTTAGAAGAAGGAGGTGTTGTTTTATATCCTACTGACACCATTTGGGGAATTGGTTGTGATGCAACGAATAGTCAGGCTGTCGAAAAAGTATTTAATATAAAGGGACGCGAAAAAAATAAAAGTTTGATTGTATTAATGAGTGGTTTAACGCAATTGAAAAAATATGTTCGCAATATTCCAATCATTGCTTACAATTTAATAGCAGATTCAAAACGTCCTACTACAATAATTTATTCAGAAGCGGTGAACTTAGCTGAGAATGCTATTGCAGCTGATGGAAGTATTGCCATCAGGATTCCTGATAATGAGTTTTGTATTCAGTTGATTGAAGCATTTGGCAAACCAATAGTGTCAACTTCTGCTAACTTTTCTGGTGAAGCTTTAGCTAAGAGTTTTAATGAAATTCCAACGGATTTATTGCTTAAAATGGATTATATTGTTCAATTTAATCAACTTCAAATCAATAATCAACAAGCTTCACGAATAATAAAATTGAATACCAATGGAAGTTTTATCATAATAAGAGAATAAAATCATGGAAAAAATTAAAAAAAAATATTCAAATGGAGAGGTAACAGTTATTTGGGAACCTCAATTATGTGATCATTCGGGAATATGTTACAGGAGTTTACCTGACGTATTTAAACCTTCATCTCGTCCCTGGATTGATGCAAATGCTGCAACTACACTGGAAATTATTAAAACAGTTAAGCGATGTCCAACCAGAGCTTTAACTTTCGAACTTAATGAAAAAATCATTGAAAATGAAAATAAATCAAAAACGCAAATAACAATTTTGCAAGACGGCCCTTTTTTAGTTGAAGGGGATTTCAAAGTAATAGATAACAATGGAAATGAAGTAGTTTGTGATGACAGCATTGCTTTATGTAGGTGTGGCGCATCTAAAATTAAACCTTTTTGTGATGGAACTCATTATCAAATAGGGTTTAAAGATTGATTCATGAGAATTATAGTAGAATGAAGATAAAATCTACAATATTTGTTTTACTTTTATTACAATCGAACTTGTTCGCACAAAAAGAATATGTTGCTGATAGTTTGAAAGTAGGCATAACTGATAGAAAGTTAAACGGATTTTTGTGTCTGATAACTGATGTTACAATAAATGAACGAATGCTGTTTACTTCTGTTGGAATGGGTGGCGCATTTTTATTTGCTGATAAATATTATATAGGCGGATATGGTATTGGTTTGATTTCTCCAAATGTTCAATCCAATGTTATCATCGATAATATCAATAGTGATTATCAGTTAAACTATGCTCATGGTGGAATATGGCTTGGAATAATAGAATCTCCTTGTAAACGAATAGAAACTAGCTTTAGTTTAAAAATTGGCTGGGGAGCTTTGTTTTTACACAATATCAATAGTTTCATTGATTATAATAAAGCCAGAAGAGAATTCTTTGTTATAACACCTCAATTTGAAACAGGAATTCTAATAACGAATTGGTTAAAAATTAATTTGGGAATAGGAGTAAGATTCCTTTCAGGTATTTCAACACTATCTAAAAGCTCAAATGGGAATACGGCTAAATTATATAATTTATCTGATTTCGAAGGATATACTGTTTCATTTACCTTAAATTTTGGCAGTTTTTGTAATAATTCAGCTTTTAAGTAGCCTTTTCTGATTTCAGTTTCCCAAAAATTATACAATATCCAAATCAATCAATAAATTACTAAACCAATCCGGACAATGACAAGGTTTCATTGTTTTTTGGTTGACAAATACCAAAATGGTTTCACCAAAATTAATAAGGATGTGATCAGAATTATATATTTCATAATAAAATTTCATTTTTACGCTTGGCTTTTCATGAATGATAGTTTTAATCGTTAATTCGTCATCGTACAACGCAGGCTTTTTGAAATTTGTAATCATTTGAACGACAGGCATCATGATGCCTGTATCTTCTAATGACTTATAACTAACACCTAATTGCCGAAGTGCTTCAACACGTCCTACTTCATAATATTGAGCATAGTTTCCATAATAGGCATAACCCATTCTGTCAGTTTCTGCATATCGAACTCTAATTTTGGTTTCTGAAACAAACATTGGTTGTAAGGTTTTCAAATTTTGAACGTCAAATGAATAAAATTATAATACTGATTATTTACTGCAATGATAATGAAAAAAAATAAATGAACAGGATAAAATCATTGTAACTCTAATTTTAAATAAAATGTTTAGAATGTAAATATTTGAATTGCAGATTTTTAAATTGTTTTTTTTGCTTTGTTTATAACTTTATTTATAATGAGTTTAAATTTATTAAAAATTAAAAAAAAGTTTTTTTTCTGTTTTTTTATTGTATTATTGTATTTCTTTTTTAAAAACAAGTTATTTTTAAAAAATACTGTATATGAAACAGTTGCTAAGAAGTTAAGAAAAATATGTTTTAAATTATTTTTTTTGCCATATACAACAAAAAAAAGATGAAAGCAATAGTATTTTTTTTTTTTTTTTAACTTTTTAATGAGCAATTTTGTTGAAAAATTACAACTTCCTTTTAAAATTGCAGGATTTTATTGATAAAACTCTGATTTTAAAAAACTTTATAAATATTCTTACTCAAAATTAGATATTGATGCTGATAATGGAAAAAAACTACAAAGAAGTTTGGGCTAACTGTCTCAACATCATAAAGGACAATCTTGGGAATAGTCAAAGCTATAAAACTTGGTTTGAACCTATAAAGCCAGTAAAACTTGAAAATAAAATACTTACAATTCAAGTTCCAAGTCAATTCTTTTATGAATGGCTTGAAGAACATTTTATTGGATTGATAAAAAAAACTATTAAAAAAGAATTGGGAGCAGAAGGGCAGTTAGAATATAGCATAGTAATGGATAATTCTAGTTTTGGGAATGCACCTTTTACAATAAATTTACCAACAGCAAATAAGAATGCTGTTCAAAATCCAGCTGTAGCTATGCCTATTGATATAAATAAAAATTCTTCTAAAGATATTCCAAATCCATTTATAATTCCTGGATTAAAGAAAGTTAAAATACATTCTCAATTGAATGATAGTTATTCTTTTGATAATTTTATTGAAGGAGATTGCAATCGATTGGCTCGTTCTGCAGGTTTTGCAGTAGCCGAAAATCCTGGAAAAACAGCATTTAATCCCTTGTTATTATATAGTAGTGTTGGTTTGGGAAAAACACATCTTTCACATGCAATCGGAATTCAGGTGAAAAATCTTTATCCTGATAAAACAGTATTATATGTGGGAGCTGAACAATTTGCATCTCAGTACATTGATTCAGTAAGAAATAACAACCAAAATGATTTTATTCATTTCTATCAGTTGATAGATGTATTAATCATTGATGATATTCAGTTTTTTGCCGGGAAAGAAAAAACACAAGATATATTCTTTCATATATTCAATTATTTACATCAAAAAGGAAAGCAAATTGTAATTACTTCTGATAAAGCTCCAGTAGAAATGTCTGGTATGGAACCTCGATTAATTTCAAGATTTAAATGGGGATTATCTGCCGATTTGCAAATACCAAATATTGAAACTCGTATTGCAATATTACAAAAAAGATTATACAACGACGGTATTGAAATGCCAAAAGAAGTAATTGAATACCTGGCATATAGCATTAATACCAATATTCGTGAATTAGAAGGTGTTTTAATATCGCTATTGGCTCAATCATCATTGAATAAAAAAATCATCACGCTTGAATTGGCGAAGCAAATGATTGATAAATTTGTAAAAAACACTACAAGAGATATTTCTATTGATTTTATACAAAAAATTGTTTGCGATTATTTTGGAATTCCTGTTGATAGAATAAGTTCCAAAACACGCAAACGTGAAGTAGTTCAGGCACGTCAACTGGCTATGTATTTTTCAAAGAAATTAACAAAATCCTCATTGGCTTCAATTGGCTTACAATGTGGAAACAAGGATCATGCAACGGTTTTACATGCATGCAGAACTGTAAACAATTTAATTGATACAGATAAAAAATATAAAAACAATGTTGATGAACTTGAAAAGAAGATAAAAATATAAAATCTTCTTTGGGAAGTCTGATTATTAATAATATATAAAAATGTAAGCTCTTACAAAGCTTACATTTGTTTTTAAATAAACAAGCTTACAATATGAGTATTTTAATTCTTTGTCATGGAAATATCTGTCGTTCACCAATGGCAGAAGGAATATTAAAGCACAAATTTAAGCAATTATCAAAGAATATTTTAGTCGAATCTGCTGGATTTGAACCCTATCATATAGGAGATGAAGCAGATATAAGAACTATTCAGACTTTGCACGAACATCAAATTAGTATTTCAGGAAAAAAAGCCAGGCTTTTTAAGACTGATGATTTTGATAGATTTGATAAAATATTTTTTATGGATGATAATAATTACAATCATTTGAAAAATTTTGTAAGAAATAGTTCTGATTTAGCAAAGGCAGATTATCTCATGAATGTATTAGAACCACAAAATAATATTGAAGTTCCTGATCCTTATTATGGTGGGAAAGATGGTTTTAATCTGGTTTATCAAATGCTGGATCAAGCCTGCCAGAAAATTGTAGATGCTTACTAAAAAGTAAAAAAATAAACTTAATAACTCAATACGAAAACCTATCAACCAATAACCAATAATCATAAACAAAATAACCTTTACACAATTCATGCTACCTGATTCGGAAATAATTTCAAAAGCTGCTGAAAGAATATTTCCTTATATTCACAGAACACCTGTAATTACTTCTCAACGAATCAATAAACTCTTGAATGCAGACCTTTATTTTAAATGTGAGAATTTACAAAAAGCAGGTGCATTTAAAACAAGAGGTGCTGTAAATGCTGTTTTTTCGCTCGATGAACATGAATATGTAAATGGAGTTGCTACCCATTCATCTGGAAATCATGCACAAGCTCTGGCAAGAGCTGCAGCCTTGAAGGGTATCAAATCATATATTGTTATGCCAGAAGATTCATCTAAAGTGAAGATTGAAGCAGTTATAGCTTATGGTGGCTTAATCACTTTTTGTAAACCAACATTGGAAGCTCGTGAAACAACACTGGCATCAATCTTAGAAAAAACCAAGGCTACCGAAATACATCCCTATAATGATTATCGTATTATTGCAGGTCAAGCCACTGCTGCAAAGGAATTTTATGAACAAACTCCAGCTCTCGATATTATTATGGTCCCGGTTGGTGGAGGAGGCTTATTGAGTGGAACTGCATTAGCTACAAATTATTTCTCTTCAAAAACCAAAGTTATTGCTGCTGAACCTGAACAAGCAGACGATGCTTTTCAATCTTTTTATGCTGCTTCTTTTATCCCTTCATTGAATGCAAATACCATTGCAGATGGATTAAGAACTTCTCTGGGTGATAAAACATTTCCAATAATACAACAATATGTCGATCAAATTGTTACTGTAAGCGAAAAATCAATTGTCGAAGCTATGCGTTTGGTCTGGGAAAGTACTAAATTATTAATAGAAACTTCATCTGCAGTTCCTATTGCAGCTTTATTAGAGAAAAAATTTGATTTTGAAGGTCAAAAGCTTGGAATTATCATTTCAGGTGGTAATGTTGATTTAGACAATTTACCTTGGTAGGATAAGTTGAAAAGCTTATCATTAAGTTTTTAGATTGTTTTTATTTTTTAAGAAAAAAAACCTTTTATCTAAATTTAATTATATGCAAAAAGGAAAGTTATATCTTATACCGTCAACAATAGGAGAGTCGGCTGTGGATAATGTAATACCATCTTTTAATAGAGCTGTAATCAATAAAATTTCAATTTATATAGTTGAAGAAATTCGTACGGCACGAAGGTTTTTGAAAAAGGCAGGCTTGATAATGCCAATTGATGATCTTATTTTTTTTGAGCTAAACGAACATACAAAGCCCGAAGATATAGGCATTTATTTAAATGCAATTGATAATGGTGAAAATATTGGTTTATTGTCAGAAGCTGGTGTTCCATGTATTGCAGATCCAGGTGCTGAAATTGTTAGAATTGCGCAACAAAAAAATATTGAAGTAATTCCATTGGTCGGACCATCCTCGATTTTACTGGCTTTAATGGCTTCAGGCTTTAATGGCCAACAATTTGCTTTTTTAGGCTATTTACCTGTCGATAAAAATTTAAGAATTAATAAGATAAAGGAAATTGAAAAAAATGTTTTTCAAAAAAATGAAACTCAGATTTTTATTGAAACACCCTACCGAAACAATCAATTGATTGAATCTTTATTGCAAACTTGTAAAAACGAAACTTTATTGTGTATCGCTACCGATATTACTTTAGAAACTGCTTTTATTAAAACGAAAACAATAGCAGCCTGGAAAAAATCAGTGCCTGATTTTCATAAAAAAACAACTGTATTTTTATTGTATAAATAAAAATGAGTAAAGCATATTTAAGAAAATACAAGCGTCTTATTTTGCTCTTTTTGCCCGTTCCCAGTTAACAGATTGGCTGCGTTTCAGATATCTGAAAAACCCCATAACCACAGCGTAATTCATAATAAAGAAATAATATGGGATAAAAAGTAGCTTGACTTTAATTTCTCTGTTTTGCAAAAACCATCCTAAAAGTGCTGCAAAATAAAAAAGTAGTTGTAATCCGAATAAGAGCGTGTAAAAGTTATTGTATGCAAAATTTTGATGAACTGCAAAATATGCATTCAATAAAAATATAAGTATCATCGACAAAGGAGCCAGTGTCCATCTGAGAACTCTATGAGAAATATACTGAAAACTAAGGATTTTGTATTTAAAAGGATTCAACAATGCTTTTAATCGAACGATGGATTGAATACCTCCAGCTGCAATTCTTATTTTACGTTTCAATTCTTCTTTAACATTGGCTGAAGCAGATTCCATGGCATAGGCATCAGGGTCGTAACCTATTTTATATCCTTTCATCGCAATCCGTAATGAAATTATAAAATCATCGAGTAGGGTGTCGCGTTCAACATCCTGATGCAACTCGGTACGAATGGCAAACAACTCACCTGCTGCACCTACCACGCTGTTTAGTTTAAAATCATAACGTTTCAATAAGGATTCATACTTCCAGTAAATTCCTTCCCCTGCACCGGAGGCTGTATCAGCATCTTTGGAAGCTATTCTTTTTTCGCCCGAAACACAACCGATTTCAGGATTCGAAAACAAATATACAATTCTTCGGATGGCATCATTACCCAACATCGTATTTGCATCCGAATAAACAACTATAGGGGTTTTTACAAATTTCATAGCCCTGTTGATAGCTCCAATCTTACCGTTACGTGCTGATTCATGAAAAACAGCTACTTCAGTGTATTTTGCAAGTAAATCTGGTGTCCCGTCATCTGAGCCGTCAGTAATCCAAACCAGCTTTAGTTTATCTTTAGGATAATCCAATTCCAGAGAATTTTTAACCTTTGCAGCTACATAATCTTTTTCGTTATAAGCGGCTATCAATAATGTAATTTCCGGCTCATAGTCTCTATTGTAAGCATTTCGTTCATTAGCAAACAAAGATTTAATTTTAACCAATACTATCAATAAGATACCATATCCGATGTAAGTGTAAAAAACAACAAACAACAAACACCAAAATAAAATTTCAAAATATTTCATCACAATTTATTTTAAGATTAAACTCTTTCCCAAATAGAAGAATCAAAGTTGTATTTTTTAATAATTCTACATGGATTACCTGCTGCCATACAATAAGGAGGAATGTTTTTGGTTACAACACTTCCACCTCCAATTATAGAATGTTTCCCTACAGTAATACCGGCTAATATTATAGAATTTGCACCAACCCAAACTTCATCTTCAATTACAATCTGATTCTTAGTAACTTTTTGTTTATGGGGAACAATTTTAACATCTTCATATCCATGATTAAGGCCTGAAAGTACAATATTTTGAGCAAACATTACATCATTTCCTATTAAAACAGGTCCGATTAATGTATTGCTTAATCCAATTCTTGTTCTTTCGCCTATAATAACATCTCCTACACCATTGTTAATAGTACAGAAATCTTCAATGGTAGAATCATTACCAAGATAAAAGTTATTAAAAGGCATAACATCTATTCTTGTAAGACTACAAATTCGGGCATTTTTGCCTTTTTTATGTACTATCGGGTTTAAGAAAAGTTTAACCCATAACCTAGGTCGTGATTGATTTTTTGGCATCATGGCTTTTAAAACCATAAGCTTAAGCTTTGGATTTGATTTTATTTTTTCAACTATTTTCATACCTTATAACTTATTAGTTTGAAAATTTTCAACTTGTTTGTATATTTCATTTACATTGTTTTCCCAAGTATGTTGTTTTGCAAACTTTGCTCTTTTCAAATGTAATTCGGGAGAATCTGAAATTAATGCTTCATTAATAAGTTTTAAATAGTCCTGCTCATTTTCAGCAAGATAAGTATATTCGGAAAAATACCTCATTGCTTCTGTTTTTGTTGCAACTACAGGTTTACCCATTGCAAGATATTCATCAATTTTACGAGGATAATTCCCAACAGTAGTATCATTTAAAATTTGAGGATTTATGCAAACATCAAATCCTTTTATATAGGATGGCAAATCTTCCATTTTTCTAGATCCAGTAAAAATAATATTATTAACATTGTGTAATGAAGACTTTTTGAATGCTTCATCTTCTGGGCCTACTAACACTATTGTCCAATCGGGTCTTTCTGATGCAATTTTAAGAATTAAGTTAATATTTAGCCTCATTGCAGCAATATAACCAACATATCCGATTATCGGATGAGAGAGTGATTTTATATCTTCAGCAGTCTCGATTGATTGAGAAGATTCATCATAAATTGAAAAGTCACACCCTTGACCAACCATTTCAGATTTCGGATTATATTTTCTAGCATAATCAGCGTAATAATCAGAATTAGTAACTACTACATCAGATTTTGCTATAAGCATAGGCTCAATATATTGGCCATGTTTTTTCCAATATGGTACTTTTACTAAATTATCGCGAATATAATAGATGCTTAATAAAGGGTTTAACAACTCTTTTAAATAAAAACTCCTAAACATATCACTATCATTGAAATGGATAAAATCCTTCATCCCCATCTCACTGGCAGCATATATTATTTCTTTTGCAAATTTTTTATTATTCCTTTTGTTCAATAATGAAAAGAGCCATAAATATGGAATTTTATTGATTGATTCTTGCAAAATTCTTGGATAAAATACAGTAAGTGTATCGTTAATTTTTTCGAAACAAGATTCTTCTCCATTCATTATTCGAATTCGCCTTTCGATTTGAGGATCGTTTCTTTTTGTTTTTAATGTGTTTCTATCAAGTGGAGCATTAATATACAATACATTGTTCTGTTTTGAAAATTCAATTGCAATATTTTTACAATTACTTCCAATTTCTATATCCCATGGTTGAATTCCTGTTATAATAATATTCTTATTTTTCATTGATTCTTTATTTAATTATAATAAAAATACAGACTATCTATTTTATAGTATTGTATAATTCTAAAACTTCTTTAGCCATATTTTCCCAACTGAACATATATGCCCTTTGAAGACCTTTTAAAGTTAATTGGGTTCTGAGTTCATTATTATTCAGAACGGTTTCAATGGCAGTTTCAATTTCCTGAACGTTTTCAGGGTCAATAAGAAGTGCTGCATCTCCAGCAATTTCGGGCATTGATGAAGTGTTAGAAGTAATTACTGGGACATTGCATCGCATTGCTTCAAGCATTGGGATTCCAAAACTTTCACGTTTGGAGGGATATAGAAAAAGTTTACTCATAGAATAAATTGCAGGGAGATCAGTATTATTTACATAACCCGTTAGAAATATTTTTTCTTTTAAGTCTATCAGATTGAGTTCCGCTAAGGTTCTGGTTAAACTATCCTGATTAAAATCTGTAACCAGAAGTGGTAATGCATTTATATTCTTTTGTGTATATTGAAAATAAGCTTTTAATACATTTGGAACGTTCTTCTTTGGATCGGTATTTCCTAAGAAGAAAATGTATTCCTTGGGTAATTGATATTTTTTTCGAATATTTTGTAGTTGATATTCATCAGTTATAGGTATAAAATGGGCCCCAACTCCATTGTAAATTGCTACCAATTGATTAGCTTCTAATGTTAAGGTTTCTTGAATACGTTGTTTTTCAAAATTTGAAACTGTGATTATTTTGGCACTCTTTTTTAAGATACGTGGAACCACCATACGACGATAAAGATTGCCGAATTTCTGATAAGCGGTCATTTGAGTGTTTTTTAAACTATTATTTTCAAGATAAATAATATCATGAAGCGTAACTACTAGTTTGGTATTTCCTAAAATAGGAGCAGTATTACTTGTGCAATGAAGAATATCTAGTTTGTCTTCTTTTGCTGCTTTCCATAATTGGATCTGTTCCCAGTAAGGATAGAATCCACTCGAAAGATATCTGATTTTAAAGTTTGATGTTTCATTTATACAAATATCTTCATCGGGATGAATATAAATGATATATTCATTAAATATGTCAATTTTTTGTAGATTCTTAATCAATTCAAGAACTACCATATCCATACCATGTTTTTTCTTCCTGAAAATCCGTTGTGCTTCAATTCCTATTTTCATAATATTACTTTAGGTTTTGTGATTTTATAAATATTATATGAAATTAAACCAAGTCAAAAACTGTCTTGATATTTTTCTTTTTGTTTATAAATATTTGCCACCAAACTACAATAGTCAATAAGTTGATAATTTGGTTAGCTTGAACTTGTTTATACCAGAACCAATACCCATTAGATTCAGCAATATTATTATATTGTTGTAAAAAGTTGTGTATTTTTTCCTTATTAAACAATATTGCTATTGCATCGGAATTTTCGATTACCTGAAAAATAATTTTGCGTTGATCGTTGTTCTTAAGAAATATCGGAAGTGGTGCAAATCCCCCTTGTTTCTTGCGATCAGTGATTTCGACAGGTAGTTTTGGTTTTAAATATTGTTTGTGTAAGTATTTGGATTTTCCTTGACCTTTTGAGAGTTGATCCAGTGTTCCATGAAATTTATAATCAATCGGCATTTGCTTTAAAAACTGATATAAATCGGTACTCATATATGGGAAGGTAAGAGTATTTGAGAATAATTCAGCCATTTTGGAAGCTTTAAATAGAATTACTTCATTGATAACTTGCTTTATATCAACTAAAAAATTTCTGCAAAAGAAAAAATGATCAAAATTATTATATGAGCTTGGTGTATTTTGCAAGTATCGATAATCAGGGATTTTATATCCTTTGATATTCATTTTGTTAAGTTGTTGCTTGGTAAACCCGAAAGTATCGCTTTGTTGAATATGCAATATTTTTCGATTATGAAACTGAGCTCTGAAAAAGAAATTATCTTTTTCAAAAAGGCTCGAATTTCCAAAATAATTAAATGCTTTTTGTCCGATTTGAACACCATTTTTTTTAAATTTCCAATGTAAAGCCAATTCTTTTCCAGAAGTACCAAAATGCTGATCATTTCCATCTCCACCTAAAATAGTTTGAGGTGTTTCCTTGCTTTCATTTACCATCCTCATTGCTGTGTAATTCACCATAAGACCACCTTCCTGAAAAGGGTCTCCAAGTTCTTCTACTATTTTGGGAAGATCCATTATTTCAGTCCCATCAATTTCATATTCATAGTGTGTACTTTGGTACCTATCAGATAGAATTTTTGCTAATGGAAGTTCTGACCATGGATTATTTTTAAACCCTATAGAATAGGAAACAACTTTTCCATTATAAATATCTCGAAGCGCAGAAATATTTCCACCTGAATCATATCCGCCACTTAATAATAAACCAACTTTATCTGCATCTTGAATCCGGGTTGCTATAGCCTTTTTGTGAAGCCGTTCATATTCAAGGGTAGCTTCTTCAAGGCTAATTTTTGAAGTGCCGGCGCTTTGCATAAAATCCTTATAGTCGAATAAATCAAGTATAGAAAATTTATTGTTTTCATAAGTAAGAACACAACCACCTGCTAATTTTTCAACCCCTTCCAATGAAGTAAGCGGTGATGGTATATAACCGATGCTAAGAAAAGTAAAAAGTGCTTCAAGATTTGGGATGCAAGAAAATCCATTTAAATTTGTAAAGTTAATTAGCTTAGATGTGCAATATTCATTTGAATAGAAAAATTGTTTTCCAGCACCATGACGATCTCTGAATACTACAATTTTTCCATCCTGAACTATTATCAGAAGGAAATCTCCATCTATATTTTTTAATGTATTTATTCCATTTTTTAAATAATTCGACAGGACGACTTCAAGTTTGGTGTCATATAACTTTCCTGAAAAAAAGAGCGTAGTATCATGAATCGTAAATTGAGAAAAATCCAACATATTCTTAAAATCTTTTGCTAATAGATTTTTAAATCGAGCTTGAAAATTTGTATTATTTTCCATAATTATTTTGAATTTATTGTTGCTGAATGTTCAGTATGGATAAATTTTTTGTTTGCACCTTTAAGTTTAAATAGCGAAAGTAACATAATAAAAAAAGCTTTGGGTAAAGTAAAAATCGCTTTAAGTGTTTGAAAATTATAATGTTGTAAAGGAACTGAAATTAGCAAAGTAAGTAGGCAAAACAGGAAAGCTAATATCCAATATAAACTTAAATAAATTGGATTGAAAACAAATGAAAAAAATGTAAAGAAACCAAGCAATCCAAGTAAGAGCACTCGTGGTGGTTGAAGCATTTGTAAAGCTTTGTCGAAAAAATCAATATTCCGTTTGAATATTAATTGTTTTAAGGCAGGCAAAAAATAAATTCCAAAATAATGAAACTGAGCAGAAAGCCAGCGCTTTCGTTGATTTTTAAAAACTTCTGACTTTTGAACCTTTTCGTCAAAAACAAGAGCATGATTGGCATATTCAATCTTAAGATTACGACTCAGCATTTCCAATTCAATTTCTTTGTCGAAACCACCTATTGCTTTTGAAGTGAGCATTAATCGTTTGAAAAAAGAATACTCAAAGGCCATACCGCTTCCAATAATTGCAGAAGATAAACCCAATGCCCGACGACCTTTTCTGAAAATATGATTGTTTATTTCTTCACTGATAGCATCTAGAATTGCGAATGAGTTGTTTAGATTCTTAGCAGTTCTGTGTCCTTGAATGGCCAGACCATCTTTTGCCAATGAGGAATTCAACTTATTTATAAAACTTTTTTCCATTATATTGTCAGCATCAAGTACAAGTGCCATATCATATTTATTATCTGGCAATTCTGACATAGCTTTGTTCAGTGCTTTAGCTTTGGTACTTAATTCAAAATTGACTTCAATAACAATTACTGGTATGCTTTTGAGCTTTTGAATGGTATCGGCTTTCAAAGAATCTGCTATTACTACCACATCAAATAAATCAGGGGGGTAATCCTGAAGAATGGCATTTTTGGCTACTTCTATGATCACATTGTCTTCTTTATAAGAAGGAATCAACACGACAAAACTGCGTTGCAACTGAAATTTATTTTTACGTTGGTGATAAAAAAGACCTGCAATCGCAAAAACAGATAAATAAAGTGTAAAAAAAACAAAATATCCCCACACTATCCAATGAAAAACAAGGTAAATTAGTTTTAAACTATCCATAATTAAATTCTTTAATTTTGATGAATATTTTTATCAAATAAATGTGAAATATGCCAGCCAAAAGCTCGACAGATACTCTTAAAATTATTAATTTCGAGTTTAAACAAAAATAATGTGGCATTTTTGGGAAATGCTATTCCGATTTGATAACAAATTCCTATAATTCCTTTCAATCCATGTATATTCCGACGCAAGAAAAGTAAGCGATTTCTGTTGATATAATAAGTTTTCAGGGGACTGTTCTTTCCAGTTGAAATAGATTCTTTGTGAAGTATGCATGATTCTGCTACATACCATATTTGATATCCTTTTTCTCTGATTCTGTATCCCCAGTCAAGTTCTTCATAATACAAAAAGTAAACATCAGTCATTTTACCAACAGAGTCAAGGATGTCTTTTCTGGTCATCATAGCAGCTCCATGGGCAAAATTTGTTACATGGGAATGCTTAAATTGTCCAGTATCCATCTGTTTATATCCTATATTATGATTTTGAATTGTAAATTTATTGATTTCTGTATAGCCTGCATATTGGACCATTCCTGGAGTATGATGAAACTGGATTTTTGGGCTAACCAGAGCAATAGAGGAATCGGATAATAGTTTCTCAACCAAAGGATGTATAGCTCCTTTAGGAACTATGGTATCATTGTTGAGATAAAAAATAAAATCAGCTTTTGCATATTTCAATCCAAGATTATTTCCGCCGGCAAAACCCAGATTTTGAGAGCTTTTTATCAACTGTACCATGGGATATTTTTCTTTGATAATATCAGGATTATCTGAAGGGGAGGCATTGTCAACAATTATAATATCCAAAAAAGGATAATCACAATGTAACAGGGATTCAATCATTTCGCAGGTAACTGCGCTTTGATTATAGTTAATACTGATAACACTTACAACTGGGTATTCCATATTCATAGGCTCAGTTTTTATATATAACAATTTTTAATCACCAAATGTTTAAGAATTTATACTTAATATTTCTTCTTGTTGATTTGATTCCATAAAAGGGGCAATGATAATAAAAGCAATTGATAAATAAATAATAGGACCTGTTGGGCTTTGGCCAAAAATACTATTTCCATAACTGGCAACTTCTATTCCAAAAATGCCAGAAATAAGAGCAATCAGTTGATTTTTCAAAAATGTATTTTTAATCTTTATCCAGATAATATAAGCCCCATAAAAAACAAATAGCAAGAGTGTTGAAACATGAATAAGTAGTCCAATAATACCTGTTTCAGCCCAGATTTTAACATACCAGCTATCTGTAGGCGTTTCTGCAAGAAATGAACCAGGTGTAAACCTTTGTCCCCAAGTACCAGAAGATCCTATTCCTCCTCCAAATGGACGAGACGCAAGATAGACACTGAGTTTTCTTTGATTTTCTAAGCGAACCAGTAGTGATGCATCGTTGGGGTCGAAACCAGTTCGCATACGTCGGATCTGTTGATTGTCCTGACCAATCATTGTAAATTTAAAAAATACAAATACAGCTCCGGCAAGTATTGTTCCAACAATCATGCCTTTTAAATTCTTAATTAAGATCAGATAAAGTGCCACAGAAGCGAATGGAATAACAATTGCCCCTCTGGTTCCAGAGATTGACATTCCATAAAAACCGGTTAGCATCATTAATATCAGAAAAATACGATTTTTTTTTGTTTGTGGATGTAAAAGCATAAAAAGTGCAGTAATTCCTGTTTGAGCCTGTGAAGCACCAAATTGACCAGCATCACTGTAAAATGAAAATGCACGGAGCTTTCCAAATAAAATATGAGTAATAGCTCCTCCATTATCTAACCATGCTTTTTCGTAGGAGTCAGGACCAATATATATTTGCATAGCTCCTTTTATAGTAGCTAACATCGAAAGAATTCCCCAAATATAAATAAATACCATCAGTTGCCTGGAGTTATTGAAAATGATTGAGCTTAACATAATTGCCAGGAACATATACATTGAAACCCCTCTCATGGCATAAAACCATGCTTCATGGCTTCTCGATTCAGGGTTAGCGATTTCTAATACTGTGAAAGCAAACCATATAAAAGAAGCAATTATAGGAATATTTAAAGCTTTATTCCAAGGAATGTGCTCATTAAAACTTTTAAAAAAAAGGATGATGAGGCAAATAAACAATAAGGCATCCAATGCCAAACCTATAGGTAAATCTTTAGTATATCTAGGAATACCATTGACAAAAAAACTAAGAACGAGAAATGCGTAAAGTATAATCTGAGGGTTTTTGTAAGCATTAATCAAAAAATAAATCAGTATAGGAATAGCTAAAAAAAGTCCGGCAGAAAGAATTCCAATTTTAGCAATTCCAATACTTACAACTATCATAAATATACCGCTGATAATGATATAGGGTAATGTAAATAAACGATCAGCTCCGGTAAGTTTATTGAATTTACTCATAGTAATTAAAGTTGGAATCGTTTTATTCTGCCATAAATTGTTTCAAATCCAACCACAAAAACCATTCTGATCTTAAAAGGTACATCTTTATTAAACTGAAAAAATCCGACAAAAACGCCTACTATTGTCATTACAATAGTTACAAGGGCTACACCAAGTATGCTATTGAAATAAAAAACTGCAACTAAATCTCCGATAATGTTTACCAAAGCCATTAGTAATACTTTATAAAAATTCCTGTCGGGTTTTCCAATACTATCCAATGCAACCCCAGTAAAACGGTCGATAGGCAAAAATAAACCATATACACAAAAAACATAAAAAATGGGTAGTGAAGAAAGATAGGCTTTGCCCCCTAAAATAAGAATTACCTGATTGGCTGCAAAAAAACATACAAGCAAAAAAGGAATAAACAATAGAGTTGTAACACCAGAATATGAATAAAATAGGCGTCGTAGTTCATTCGTATTCCCTTCTCTGTGTGCTTTTGACATTCTAGGGAAATAGGTGCCAACAAAACTTCGCAAGGGCACTTCAAGAATTTCAGTCATTTTTAAAGGAACGCTAAACAAAGCTACTGCAGTTGTTCCCAGAAAAGGACTTAGCCCTATAATAAATGCATCAGCACTTTTTAATAAACTGGTTCCTACCAATGTACCTAATGAAAATTTCCCGTATTGTAGTATTTTTATTATAACCTTTTTATCGTAAATTTTTGCTAAATTAAAATTATCCCACCCTAAAATAATGGTTAACAAAGATGTGAATAAATTTATAGAAAGATAAACAATGATTATATTTTCAATATTAAATTTCAATAAAAAGATATCTAAAATTAAAAAAACAACAAAAATACCTGTGTTAAATAATCGGATAAGCAATATTTTTAAAAAATCCATATCTGCTTGAAGAACTGAAAGAGCATTGTTAAAAGGCAAATTTAAAAACGCCAATAATGGATACCATTCAAAAAAGTAGACAAAGCCTGATTGGTCGATTTGAGATTTGAAAAGAAAATGAATAATGAGCAATAACGATGAGATAATAAGCGTTAATATTATTCCAATTACCCAATTACTACCTATTAAAATTTTACGTTCAGCGTCTGGAGCACCACTGAGGAATTTAATGAGTGCTACACGTGTAATCCCAAATCGGAACATCTCTACAAAAGTTGAAGCAGTAATAAAAAGCACCCATTTCCCAAACATATCAGTAGTAGTCACTCTTGTTAACAACATAAAACTTAAGAAGCCAAATACTGCTGCAGAAAAATTACCAACTAATGAAAGCAAATTTTTACTTTTAAGCAAGTTTTTGAATGTCATAATTACAGTTTTTTTGAACCAAAAAAATTAAAAGTTAAAATCTTCTTTGCAAATTTTCTAAATTTACTTCTGTTGCGTGGTATTTCACCAAGCATGTTTTCAAGTTGATAGATATCAGTACCATTTAGTATCAATTCAGGCATTTTATTAGTAGTTTCAATAAATTTAGATAAAGCTTTTTTATCAGCTTTATTCCATTCTCTGTTTGATCTGCATACCAAAAATACAATATCGCAGTTGGAAATAACTTCAGAAGGATAATCATTCATGAGTAAGGAAGGGATTTCAAGAATGATATGTTTATTATTATTAGTATTTAATAAATTTTTTAAAGAATTAATATCTTCAGCATTATAAATTTCTCCTTTGTTTTCAATTTCCGATCTGATACAAGAAGGTACAAAATGAATGCAATTAACCTGGCGCTTTTGCAAACGATCCGTAAAAAGTGTTGCCAAAGTATGTTTTCCTTCTTCCTGACGAGTACTTACAAATGCGATTTTAAGATTTGATTCATCCTTAAGTCGTTTAAAAAATGTATTGCGTATCGTAATATCAATTAAACGTTGGATTATAATATTCTTTTGTGAATTTCGATCAAGTTGTTTGAAATTTGGGAAAAGCCCAACTACTTTTAATCCTATAATTGATTCAGCTCTATGGGCTGTTTTTATAGTTGTATCAAAGAATTCTAATAAAAGTAAAACAGTAAATGTTAAAACGAAACCTAATATAAAGCCGATGATTGCAAGCAATTTCCTGCTTGTAGTTTTGCCTTCGTTTGGAAAATTTGGTTCATCAATTATTTTAATATTACTTGAAAGCTGAATGTTTTGTTGTCGAAGTTTGCTTAAGTTTAAACTATGAAGCCGCTCGAGATATTCTTGTTCGCAAACTCCAATCTCCCTTTCAATTCTTTTAAGAGTAGCACCTAAGGGTGCAAAAGTTTTGTATTTTTGAAGAAATTCTTTATTCCTTTGATCAAGAGCTTTGATTTTTGCAATAGATTCTTCATATTTCATTAACCTCGACAACCATTCAGTCAACATTTTGTCAATCGGAACTCCTTCGATAGAATTCTGCATGTCATAAAGCTTAGAGATATCTGACGATAATTTTATTTTAATAATATCTGCCTTATTGTTTAATTCATTCACCTTTGATGCATTCTTAAGTGCCTGTTCTTTATCAGATTCCAGAAAAACAATTTGATTTGAAATATCTGTAAGTTGTTTGCGTAACATAAGAATTTCAGTGCTGTTTTGTAAGATGAATTCTTTAATGCCCAGTTTTTCTTCCAGCTTTTTCTTGGATGCTTCAGCAGCCATTAGTTCTTTGCGTTCAAGATGATATTCAAGATCAAGATCTTCTTTTTGTTCGGCTATAAATTTAGTTTGTTCATAGTAGTTGATAATATTATTATCACTATTAAATGCTAAAAGCATATCTTCAGCTCCTTTAAGCCGGTTGGTGGACATTTTTACTTGTTCTTCAAACCATTTGACAACTGCCCCTGTTTGGTCTTCACTAATTTCACGATAATTGATTATTAATACCTTTGAAATAGTCTGAAGTGTGAGTCTGCAAATACCTGGGTCATCAGAATCGTAGCTAATTTCAATTAAATCGCTGCTTAGTATTCGTTTTACATTTATTTTATCAAGAGATTTTAATCCATAATAAGGATTTAAACCATTCAATAATTTGTAAATAAAATTTGTATTATTGCTCTTGTATTCAGCTTTTATATTTTTAAGTGTTTTTTGAAAATCATTAACAACTGATAATTTTTTAATATTATCAGGGAGTTGTTTTTTTAAAGCAGTAAAATTTTCGTTCGAAATATTTAATGGATCGGGTTTGTCCATTGAAAGATGCGTGGCCAGTAATTCCAAAGCCGTTTCCTGAATAGTTTCGCGGGCTTTTATTATATTAATAAAATTATCAAAAGCGTTATTGGTTTTATAGTTATTAAATGATGTTTGTTCTAAGTTATCGATAGAGTAACCAGAAGCAATACCGGTATAAATAACAACTTTTGACTGATAGGTTGTCTTTTGTTTTCCAGACAATAAATAGGCCAAAGCAGCAGTAAATATCGAAAATAATATTACAATTATATAATGTCTAAGCAGGAGTCGAATTATTGTTATAATATTCATATATGTCTTATTTAATAAGCTTAAATCCTATAATTTCCTCCAGTATGAGAACTGCAGAAATGAAGTCTCTACGTTCTTTCTCAAATTCAAGTTGATTGGAAGTATGTTGTTGGTTAAGCCTTACCAATTCAGAAAGAGCAATTTTGCCATTTTTAAAATCCAATTCAGCCATTTGTAATTGTAATGCTGTATTTTGCATATTTGTATTGCCGATTTTAATCGATTGTTCTTTATAAAGTACATCATAATATTGAGAAATAATATTTTTTTTTAGTTCAAGAATTGCTTCATTAAATTGATATTCAGCTTGCTCCTTCTCTTTAAGTGCAAGCCCAACAGCATATTTTTTATTAAATAATTCAAAAATAGGAAGTTTTAGTGATATACCTGCACCCCATCGGGAAGCATCCGTTGTGGTAACCTGGGAAGAAATAGGGCCAACATAAACATTGTTTATTGAACCGTAACGCAATTCACTCTCAATATTAATACTTCTTGTCCAGTTAATTTGGGCGCTTTTAATTTTATATTGTTGCGCACTAATGCCTGCTTCCCAGAATTTTATCATTGGAGATTTTTCTACAGCAGAATCAAAAAGTGCTTGAATAGGAGGTAATAAAATGGATATACTATGAATAGCTGGATTATAATCATTAATATTTTTTAAAAGCAGACTGTCAGATTGTGCATGCACTTTAAAAACACTTAAAACCAAAATGAAACCAATAAGATTTTTTGACAGATTCATATAAAAATGATTGAAATATTATACTTTTTCTTTTTGGAAAAGAGCAGGAAATGTTCTGAGAATAAGCTTGATGTCGCCCCAAAAAGAATTGTTTTCTGCATATTTGTTATCGAGTTTAAACCTTTCTTCTTCTGACATGATACCTCCTTGTCCTCTGAGCTCAACTTGCCATAAGCCTGTAATTCCAGCAGCTGCATTAAATCTTTCTGCCCATTGAGATTTGGTAATAGCATTTGCTTCACCAACAGGTAAAGGACGATTACCTACTATTGACATATCACCTTTAAGGACATTTACCAATTGAGGTAACTCATCGATACTCGAATTCCGGATAAAATTCCCTACTTTAGTAATCCGAGGATCGTTAGGTATTTTTAAAAATGCTTTTTTTGCGTTTTTGCGGATATTAACCATGCGTTCGCAGATCCGTTCTTTATCTGTGTAAAGTATTGCACTACAAAATTCTCCTTCAGGTAGTTTTGCGCATTCTGAGCAAAAAAGTTCCACTTCAGCTTCTTTGTATTGATTTAAATGAGCAACTTCTTTCAAACGTTTATCTGCATCAGGATACATCGAACGAAACTTGTAAAAATTAAATATTTTGAAATTAGAACCTACTCTTTTAGAAGCATAAAAAATAGGGCCTTTTGACTCAAATTTCAATGCTATTGCAGTAATTAAAAAAACAGGAGAAGCGAATAACAAAGCTACAGATGCAACTGAAAGATCAAATATTCGTTTGATTAATTTAGTTTTATAGGAATGTATAAGTGGTTTCTGTTCAATAGCTTCGTTTTGTAATACTGATTTTAATTTCTGCTTTTCATTAATTAGATACAAAGCACGATTCACTAGTGTTTGATCATCGATAGGTTTTGGCATATAGCCATCTATACCCATTTTAAAAGCTTCTACTTTTAAGGAATCTTTAAAATTAGAGGTTACCAGAATGTAAGGGGTTAAAAAGTTTAAGCAACGTTTTTTTAAAAGTTGAAAAAACCCAAATCCGTCCACACCTGGTAAATTACTTTCGCTTACAATTAAATCAACTTGAATTATTTCAAATTTCTGAGTTTGATCAAAAGCATTGAATTTAAAACTGGTAAGCCAGTTAATAGCTTGTAAACCATTTGGGAAATGTACTAATTTAAATGAATCACTTGTTTCGAAAAGCGTAATCATTTCAGTATCCTTTCCGATATAAATCACTGTTAGTTCTTTCATGTTTTAGTAATTTAAATTCCGATTCTTTGCAGTAATTTGTCTCTTGCATCTAGTCTACGTTTAACACGGGCAATGATTTCTTTCGGAATAAAAGGTTTGGAAACATAATCATCAGCACCCAATTCAAAGCATTTGATTTTATCAGTGCTTTCGTCATTTCCCGATAGAATAATCACTGGAATGTTGTCGAAAAATCCACTGTTTCTAATTTTTTCTAAGAACAAAAAACCATTGATGCCTGGCATGTCAAGGTCGCTGATGATAAGGTCGGGGATATTGCCATTTTCGAGATATGACAATCCTTCAGCTCCATCTGTAAATGAAATAACATTAAATTCATTTTTTAATGTATTTTCAAGGATGAAGCGTATGCTTTTTTCATCATCAATAATAAGTATGTTTCTTTTTTCCATAATAATATTTTTTGTATACCTAAGTCATTATAATTAAGTAGAATGATAATTTGAGATTTTCTTAGAAATATTACCTAAAAAACAAAATGATTTCTTTAAAAACACTGAAATATGTTGTAAAGATACAAAATATTTCAGGCTATCAACAAAATTAGAAAAAAAAACTAAAAATTAGTAAGTAGGTTAATGAATTTCTTAGAAAAAAGTGTTTAAGAACTAAAGAAGATCCATTCATTGAAAGACAAATTATTAAAAGGGATTATATTATA
>CAZCBG010000039.1:0-2780 GCA_964496885.1 uncultured Bacteroides sp.
TAATGGTCTTTTGTAAAGCATTTTAATGACAGCTGTTTTAGATCGTCTATTGAAATAGCTTTGAGTTTTTCTTCAAACTTTAATGTTTGATTGATATCATCACCATTAAAATATGCAGACTCTATTTTTTGTAACCAGTAATTGTTTTTCTTCAGATTGGTTTCCCTTTCTCTGGTAACAGCTTCTTTGGCTTTATCAATGTCAATTTGAGTAGGTCCTTTCTTAAGGAGGTCTTTCATAATTCCAAAAACCGCTTTGGTTAACTTATCAGCACTTTTGGGAGAACATCCAAACATAACCATGATATTGTATTCTGATTTAGGATAATGTTCCATATTAATCATAGCCTGAGGACTGTATACACCACTCATTTTTTCACGAATCACTTCCACTAATTTAATTTCAACTATTTCCTGCAATAAAGCGATGGAGATTTTATTTTTATCGTTCCATTCAATATTTCCCGACATTAACAATCCAACCATGCCCTGTTTTTCAGTTCCTTTATGGAATTTGATATCAGTAATGCCTTTGGCAAATTCAGGACTTACATCTTTCCAGTTTTCTTTGCGGTTGTTTACAGGCAAGCTTCCCAGGTATTTTTCGATCATAGGTGTAATAGAATCTACATCAAAATTTCCAACAAAAAAGAATTTAAAATCGCTGGCATCGGCAAATCTATCCTGATAAATCTGAAAAGCTCTATCAAGTTTAATTTGATTGATTTGTTGTTCGCTGGGAATAATCATCATTCTTTTGGCTCCGGGATAGGATGATTTATACAAGGTATCGTAAAATGCATATTGAGGATTTGCCTTGATAAATTTTAGCTGGTTCTTCATCTGAGAAGTAAAGGTATTAAATGCAGCCGTATCTTTTCTGGGCGATTTGAAATATAAATAGGTTAATTGCAAAAGGGTTTCAAAATCTTTGGGTGTTGAACTTCCTGTGAATCCTTCTTTAATATCAGAAATATAAGGACTGATCTGAACCACTTTTCCTTTTAATTTTTTCGCCAATTGAACATTGTCAAAATTCCCAATACCACTTTGATCCACTATTTCACTTGAAAAATTTGCTGAAATAAAATCCTGGTCAGGGTACAAAGAATGTCCTCCCGGACTATACGCAGAAACTAAAATTTCATCATTTTTAAAATCAGTTGGTTTCAATATCACTTTAATACCATTGGCAAGTGTTAATTCAGTAAACCCAACTTCTTTGTTCTCTTTTTTAGCTACCACAGTTGATGCTTTCAAATTCTCTTCTAAGAGTGGTTCTGTTTTGAAATTGTCAACATAAGCTTCTAATTGTTTGGTTTTTGAATTTTGAACAACTGTCATTATTTGTGCTTTGGTTGGAACTTTAACACCTTCCTTATCAGGAGCGGTTACAACCAAAGCCATGTTGTCGTCGGTTACCCATATTTTTGCCTTCGCATTGATATCTTCCAGGGTAATCTCAGGTAATAATTTTTTGGTAAATTTTAATTCGCTTTTGATGCCGGGAATAGGTTCCTTTGAAAGAAAATTACTCACATATTCGGAGCAAAAGTTGGCCGATTCAGTTTTATCTGCTTCTTTGGCCGATTTTCCCATACGGCTTAGTATTTCTTCTTTTTGTCTTTCAAATTCAGATGCAAGGAAACCAAATTTCTTAACTCTTTCGTTTTCAATTAAAAGTATCTCCAGCGACTTCTCTATTTGATTTTCTTTTGCGGAAGCATAAGAAGAATAGGCATCACCGCTACGGGCTAAAAATTGACCATAATCTGTTGAAGCTCCAATAAATGGAGCATCTTGTTTTAATGCAATTTCTGAAAAACGGGCATTTAACATGCCAGTGTACAATTGTTCCATCAGATATTCCTTGTAATCGCCTACAGTTTGTTTAATAACATGAGGATGTTTGTAAAACAGCATGACCATATTATTGGTAGCTTCTTTATCTGTTTCAATAGCAATCAATGGTTCTTTATTGGCCGGTAAGTCAAAAACAGTTCGTGGTTTAGGGTTTTCGGGATTTTTAATTCCACTGAAATGTAGTTTGATTTTAGCTTCCGCTGAATCTAAATTAACATCTCCAACAATTACAACAGCCTGTAAATTCGGACGATACCAGTCATGATAAAATTCACGAATGGTTTCGTGTTTGAAATTTTCAATAATTTCAATTTTTCCGATAGGCGTTCTATTTGCATATTTTGAATCTTTAAAAATAACAGGGAAAATCTTTTTCATCATTCTGTCCTGAGCGCCTAAACCTAAACGCCATTCTTCGGTAATAACACCTCTTTCTTTATCAATTTCTTTACCATCAAAGCTAACGTTATGAGCCCAGTCTTCTAATACCTGATAGCCACTTTCGAGCAAACCTTCTTTATCGGTAGGTATCTGTAGCATATAAACAGTTTCGTCAAAACTGGTGTAAGCATTGATATCCGCTCCAAAACGAACACCAATTTTTTGCAGATAATTGACCAATTCGTTTTTTGGGAAATTTTTAGTACCATTAAAACACATGTGTTCAGTAAAATGAGCCAGGCCTTGTTGAATATCCGATTCCATTATAGAACCTGTGTTGATAGCCAATCGAAGCTCTACACGTTTTTCGGGTTTTTTATTCTGCCGAATGTAGTAAACCAGTCCATTATCTAATTTACCAATTCTAACTTTGGGGTCAATGGGCAATGGTTTGCTCAAATCATTTTTGGATTCTTGTCCAAATAGGCTGGCAACCATAAATACCAGCAACAACAGACTTAAAATTTTTGTTTTCAT
>CAZCBG010000039.1:2880-28623 GCA_964496885.1 uncultured Bacteroides sp.
ATAGGCTGGCAACCATAAATACCAGCAACAACAGACTTAAAATTTTTGTTTTCATGTGTTATTATTTTAATTATTATTTGATTGGTACATGAAATATGCCATATAATATCATTCTTGATTTGAATGAATATTATCATTATGGCTATTTCATTTTTCTTATTATTAATTTACAAAGGTTTAATTTGTTTTAAAATTCAATTTCAAGATTTAATTCATCCTTCAGTTTATTAAGATCAGGATTTTTTTCTGCCATTTTTTTATACTTATCATGATCGGTATAGGCAATATCATTTTGAATTTCAGAAGCCAGCACTTGTGTTTCAATCTGTAAAGCATACATTCCGGTTTTCATTCTCATAAATTCAAGCAGTTCACCTTTTTTTTGCTTTAATTCAGCTTCCTGAACTTTATTATCAACAGAAATAGCTATGATATTTTCGTATAAAACCGGTAAATTTTTTGATAATGTAGCATACAAACTTGGGGAGGATTCCTGAATAATTTGCATATACTCCATCCAATATGATGCTAAGGCTTGTTGGGTAATTTCAATCTGGACCTCATCCTCTTGCACTACACTTAAAGATTCATCTGTAGTTTTAAGTTCAGGTTTTGCAGTATCGGCCATCATTGCTTTTACAGAGATCCCGCTATATACGGCTGTGTTGCTGGCTGTATTTGGCTTTATCGTTTCCTGTTTGGAAAGTATATTATTTTCAACAGATGGTTTGAGCGTTTCGGGAATTGGTTTTACCTCTTGTTTGGGCAACTGAATTTCTTGTTTTTTGATTATTTCAGGAGCAGTAGCATTATTAAGCAACGAACTTAATTGCATCAGCAAAATTTCGATACTCAATCTTTTGTTATTACTGACTTTATAGTTTAAATCGCATTGGTTGATAATATCTAAAGATTTAAACAAAAAAGGAACCGGACAGTTGGCCGATTGATCTTTATACCTTCCTTTTAAATTTTCGCCAATTTCAAGTAATTTTATGGTTGCAACGTCTTTACAAACCAATAAATTACGTAAATGCTCCCCTAAGCCAATTATAAAATGCTGTCCATCAAATCCTTTTTCAATTACTTCATTAAACAGCAACAAAGTTTCAGGGATTTTATTTTCAAGAAAATAATCTGTTAATTTAAAATAATAGTCATAATCCAGCACATTCAGATTTTCGATAACTACCTGATAAGTAAGGTGATTACCTGCAAAACTTACAAGCTGGTCAAAAATTGAAAGGGCATCGCGCAATGCACCATCAGCTTTTTGAGCAACAATATGCAAGGCATCTTTGTCGGCTATTATATTTTCCTTTTCTGCCACATAAGCTAGGTGATGGGCAATGTCTTCAATTTTAATCCGTTTAAAATCAAATATCTGACAACGTGAAAGGATGGTAGGAATTATCTTATGTTTTTCGGTAGTAGCCAGTATAAATTTTGCATAAGCTGGTGGTTCTTCCAGCGTTTTCAAAAAAGCATTGAAAGCTGAAGTTGAAAGCATGTGAACTTCATCAATAATATAAACCTTGTATTTACCAAATTGAGGTGGAATACGCACCTGATCTACCAGGTTGCGGATGTCATCTACAGAATTATTAGATGCAGCATCTAATTCATAGATATTGAAAGAAGCCGAATTATTGAAAGAAATGCAAGACTCACAAGCATCGCAGGCTTCGGTTTTATCATTAATATTCTGACAATTGATGGTTTTGGCTAAGATTCTGGCGCAAGTAGTTTTCCCAACACCCCTGGGGCCACAAAACAAAAAAGCCTGAGCCAGATGATTGTTCTTGATAGCATTTTTCAGGGTGTTTGTAATAGAAGCTTGCCCAACCACAGTATCAAAAGTATTGGGGCGGTATTTCCTAGCAGAAACTATATAGTTTTCCATCAATTCTATTTAATTATAATAGTTTCCAAAATTATAAAAAAATTAAGTGTTTCCCTCAACTTATTAAAGTTTTTTAGTTTTTTTATGTTTTTAAACGCAAATTTTAAACGCAAAACAGCTAACTATGTTTTCCAAACCAATGCCTTTAACATAGTGATGCAATATTACCTAAAGAATTTAAAATAAGAAAAAATATTAGCCAAAGCAGCTAATTTGCAGCTTAAAACAGCATTTTTAAAAGATATAAGTTTTTTTAACAAAAAATATTTTTTATTTTAAAAAAATAAATACTTTTGCATACAGATAATTAATTAGTAGTTTATTAACAAATAATCACAAAATGAAAAGGTATTTCAATACATTCTTCTTAGCTGTGCTTATTGTAAACACTAGCTTTTCGCAAATGAGTTTCAATAGAAACATGCTAAAAGAATCTACTTTTGATTTAAAAACTGACAAAACACTTATTTTCAACACCCATTTTTCAGCGCTTAAAATACTCACGACTCATGACGAAAATGACCTGATGACCGGAAGAAGACGAAGCAATAGAGGAAATAGTGGGTCTTCTGATGGAGGTGTTTATGTTAATATAGGGCTGGGTTATGGTCTTGGCATGGGGTCTCAGAACATTTCGGGTTTTACTGACCATACGGTGGATTCAAGCAGTATAAATACTGAAAGCCAGATAGATGTTTCCTTAGGAAAAGGGCTTTGTTTAAAACTCGGCTTCGGTTATATGATCAACGCTAATTTAGGCTTTGAATTAGGAGCTTCTTATTTGATGGGAAGTAAAACAACATCAACCAATGTTTTACCATTTGGCTTAGGCAAAAAGCAAACCATCAGCTCCGATTACTATGCTTCGATGTTTGTCATTAACCCTAGTATTGTAATTGCATCCGGCATGGAAGGATTTAATCCTTATGCTAAATTCGGCATGATACTTGGCTTTGCATCATTTTATAATGAAAAAACCTCTTCCGCTGATACTTTTGCTGTTTCAACGAAAACAAAATACGATGGGGGCATGGCCATTGGGTTTAATGCAAGTTTAGGTTGCTCTTTTTCAGTAAGCGATAATATTTCTATTTTTGCTGAATTGATACTGGTGAATATGTCGTATGCACCTGATAAAAGTGAAATTACTGAATACACTTCGCAAGGAATTGATAAATTGTCAAGTTTAAAGGTTAAACAAAAACAAATTAATTATTATGATACGTTGCTTTCTACCCCTATCCCCGATACAGAACCTAATCAAGCATTAAAACAGTCTTATGCTTTTGGGAGTATTGGTATAAATATAGGTATGAAAATTATGTTTTAACGATTTATAATTGATATTTTAGTTGTAACAGACTATAGTATATAGCTTTAATTTATTTATTAATTTATTCAAAAACCAAAATGAAAAAAATCTTTTTTGTACTATTTTTAGGTGTTTTTATGACAAACACCAGTTTCTCTCAAATGAGTTTCAGTGGGAACTCAATTAAAAAATCAGCTTTTGATCTAACAGAGAAAAAAACTAAATTATTTGAAGACAATGCTACTACCAGCAAAATCGTCATTACCGATGAGGATAATGATATGACGAAAAAAAGGAGAAGAAGAGGTGGCCGTAGAAGTGGCGGTGGTGATTTTAATTTATTGTGGTATTCACGTGAAGGATTATCTATTCCAATAGGTAGTAATGCTGATTATGCCAGTCTTGGATTTTTCGGACAGTTGAATATCGAAGGTGTATTTCAGAATAAATTTGCGGTTGGTATTTCATTTGGATATTATGTTTATCCAGGTAAGACCATTTCTATTGATGATGGTTATGGTGGAACTATGTCTGTTGAAGCAATTGCTTCTTATGTGTTACCAGTTGTGGGAACTTTTAAATATTTTTTAATGGAAGATGAATTTAAACCATATGTTGGTGCCGATTTAGGTCTTATGTTTCATGGTAGTACAGGAAACGGATCAACTACAAAATTTGGTGGAACACCAAGAGTTGGTTTTTTATATTATTTTGCTGAAAGATATTTAGTTGGTTTGGATGCTTCTTGTAATCTTCTTACAGATGGAGTTGCTTTAAACATCGGCCTTCAATTAGGATATGTATTTGGAAATTAAACGAATCTATTTAATATAAAAAAGGCTGTCTGAAAAAAATTTCAGACAGCCTTTTTTTATTTCCTGTTAAAAGTTGTATTGTAAACCAGGCTATCCGTATTGTCTTTTACATAATAATGCCAACTAATAAAATTTTTATTCTCCATTGTGCCATATCCTTCAAAAGTATTCCCGCTAAAAGTTTGCTTAGGAAGTACTACACTTTTCCCACTTACAATTGCAAAGGCAGTTCCATGCAGATTTGCAAAATTTGAAATGTTTATATTGGTTTCTGTATTGGCATCGGCAGTAATCGTACAGTCGAAATTCAGGATTTTTGCTGCAGGTGTTTCTGTGCATGCCCAGGAACCAACATAATCAGTACGTGTTATCGTTTCTGAAGTTGTTGTAGTGTTATCTTTTTTACAAGCAGAAAAGCTTGTAAATACGACTAATCCAATGATAAAGAAGTTTTTTGCTTTCATCTTTTTATTCTCTAAATGGTTTTTTAATTAATTTGAATAAAATTTAAATTATCAGCTTAGGTTTATTATTTATTCAATCGATAAAAATACAATATTTATGCCAGAATTTTTACAAATTTATAAAAAAATAATGTTTATCCCTCCAAAAAAAATCATTGTGCTAAATTAAGAAAGTTTTGCCAGCATATTTGTAATTGTAGTATCTTAGCAAACTAATTCCGTATGCTGTTAAAAACAGTCAGATTCAATGAAAATAATTTATCGCAATATAAAGACATTTAATGTATTAAGAATCCTGATATTCCTTTGCTTAAGTAGTATTACGCATTCTGGTATTGCCCAATTCTACAGTGGGATGCAATTGAATTTTGGAAAAAACAGGGTTCAATACGATGATTTTTTTTGGACCTATTACCGTTACGAAAAGTTTGATGTTTATTTTTACCTTGGAGGCAAACAGTTTGCTAACTATACAGCCAATTATACCCTCAAACATTTGAAAGAAATTGAAACCAAACTCGATTTTGAAATTGAAGACAAAATGCAATTTATCATTTTCAATAAGCTTTCTGATTTTAAACAAAGCAATATTGGATATGTAAATGACGAAAGTTACAATACAGGTGGTCTTACACATATCATGGGAAATAAGGTTTTTCTTTATTTTAATGGGAATTATGCTGATTTACAACAGCAGATAAGGGCAGGAATTACTGAAGTAATTTTTAATCAATTAATGTTTGGTAGCAGCTTGACTTCACAGGTAAAAAACAAAACGATTTTTACGATACCTGCATGGTACTCAAAAGGTTTAATAGCCTATATTTCCACAAACTGGAGCACAGAAGCTGACAATATGGTTAGAGATGGGATCTTATCAGCTAAATACAAAAAATTTAATGCTTTAACCGGAGAAGATGCTGTGAACGCTGGGCAATCTTTTTGGCGATTTATTGCCGAAAAATATGGCGAGCAAAATATTTCGAACATTGTTTATATGTCGAGGGTAAGCCGAAACATTGAATCCGGATTTTTATATGTATTGGGCGTACCCTTTAAAGAAATTGTAAATGAATGGATCGCTTTTTATCAGGAAAAATATTCACTTTCCTATCAACGCAATTTACCCGCCACAACACCTATTATTAAAAAAGTAAAACCATCAAGGGTTTACAACCGACTTAAAATTAGCAATGATGGCATACTTTCGGCTTATGTAAGCAACGAAATGGGAAATTATAAAGTATGGATTTACAATACCGAAACAAAAAAAACAAAAAAAATAATGAAATCGGGATACAAGCTGGATGATAAAACCGATTATTCCTATCCTCTGCTCGCCTGGCATCCCTCGGGTGATATTCTTGGAATCATTGTTGAAACCAAAGGATTAATTTATCTCTATCTTTATAACCTGGAAGAAAAAAAGTTTACAAAAATATTATTGCAATATTTCCAGAAAGTACTAGATTTTTCCTATTCAGAAAATGGGCAATTGCTCGTTTTATCAGCAGTTCAGAACGGTCAATCTGATATTTTTGTATATAACTTGGCTTCTCATTCCTCTGAACAAATTACCAGAGATATCTATGATGATGTAAACCCCAGGTTCATCAATAATTCAAAAGATATTATTTTTTGCTCCAACCGAATCAGTGATACACTCAATGCTGATATCTCTCCAAATTCAAGCATGATGGATCAAAAAGATATTTTTCTGTATGATTATGCCCATCGCAAAAAAATACTCAGAAGAGTTACCAAAACACCCTTGGCCAATGAATCATTTCCAATGGAATATGAAAAAGGATATTTCAGTTATTTGAGCGATGCCAATGGCATTACCAACAGATATATTGCTCGTTTTGATAGTGTAATAAGCTATATTGATACTGCAATGCATTACCGCTACAATACAATTTCGTTTCCGGTAAGCGATTACAAGCAAAATATTATTGAGCAAGACATGAGTCCCCTTGCAAAAAAAACAGCCGAAATTATTTATACCGATGGCGTTTACAAGATGTTTGTGGGAGAGAATAAAGCAGTAGCAAATCTTACTGCAAGCAAATTAGAAAACACCGATTATATCAAGAAATTAGTTTTTAATAATGAAACACAAAAAAAAGATACGCTTAGAAAAAAACCGGAAAAAGTCCCCCTCCCTCAAAAAAAACTTCGAAATGTATACTATTCGGATAATGCAAAAGATGTTCAAAATGCAGAGGATGTAAGTATTAACAATAACAATCAGGGTTTCCGTGAAATCAATCTCAACGATAGCATAGATTTACTCAATGAAAAACTTGCTTTTGCCCAGGAAACACAACGGAATTATGCAGTTGAATACACAGCCAATGAAATTACTTCACAGTTCGATTTTAGTTTTTTAAATGCTAATTATCAGCAATTTTCGGGTGGGGGTTCCCCTATTTATCTCAATGCCGGTTTTAATTTTTTGATGAAAATTGGCTTGAGCGATTTGATGGAGGATTACCGTATTACGGGTGGTTTAAGGTTTTCATTTAATTTTGATAATTTTGAATACCTTTTAAGTTACGAAAACCTGAAACACAGATTGGATAAACAAATTATTTTTCATCGTCAATCCATTGATAATACAAACTATTTTTATAAATCACATCAGTATACGCATTCAGTTTACTACATTTTACGATGGCCTTTTAACAATGTAATGAGTGCAAGAGGAACTGCATTTTTAAGAAACGACAGAGAAGTATTTCTTTCGACCGATCAGTTGAGTTTAAGAGAACCTGATATCAATAACTACTGGTCTGGATTAAAAGGCGAATTTGTATTTGACAATACCCGGAATGTTGGATTAAATCTTTATTATGGAACACGTTATAAATTCTGGGGAGAATATTACCAATCCATCGACAGCCAAAACCGAAATCTTTTTGTAGTTGGTTTTGATTATCGGAATTATCTAAAAATCCACAAATCCTTTATCTGGGCCAATCGTTTTGCCTGCAGTACCTCTTTTGGTAAAAATAAATTAATATATTACATGGGAGGTGTTGATAATTGGTTGTTCCCTAAATTCAACCGGGATATTGATATTGCTACTGATCAAAATTACAGCTATCAAACATTGGCAACCAATTTACGTGGATTTATACAGAATATCAGAAATGGAAACAGTTTTGCTGTCATCAACAGCGAGTTACGTTTTCCTGTGTTTAGGTATTTCTCTAACAAACCTATGCGGTCTGATTTTTTATACAACTTACAAATTATTGGTTTTGGGGATATAGGTACAGCCTGGACAGGCTCAAACCCATGGGATAAAAGCAATTCTTTATATACAAAGACACTTTATGCCAACCCATTTACCCTCAGACTTGAAAAAGAAATTGACCCTTTGGTGGGAGGAATTGGATTCGGTCTAAGATCAAGATTATTGGGCTATTTTATGAGAGCAGATTATGCATGGGGCGTTGAAAGCGGTATCGTTAAACCAGGTATTTTTTATTTTTCCTTAAGTTTAGATTTTTAACCGTTAAGATTATAAAAATTTATAATTTAGCTTTTTGGGGAAGTAGCTTTCAAAGATATTGTTCTTCATATATAACGTATCTTATTAAATTATAAAATAGTAATAAATTGTATTTAAAACTTAAATTAATCACTTAATAACTAAACAAATGGATATGAATATCGGAAACATTTTAATTTTATTGGCAATTGGTTTATCTGCAGGCATTTTTGGTGGCATGGTTGGTTTAGGAGGTGGAGTAATAATGATACCTGCCATGATTTATTTTTTGGGTGTAAGTCAGCAAGCGGCACAAGGTACAAGTTTAGCCGTGATGCTACCACCTGTGGGTTTAATGGCAGTTATGAATTATTACAAAGCTGGGCAGATGAACTTTAAGTATGCTGCAATTATAGCCATTGCATTTTTCGTTGGTGGTTATTTCGGTTCAAAAATTGCATTGAGCATCTCACCCGAGAAAATGAAAAAGGTTTTTGCTATCGGCTTGATGTTAATTGCTTTAAACATGTTAATTAAAAAATAATTGCATTTTATGAAGGAATTGACTCAAAAAAAAAACAATAACTGTAACTATAATCATTCATCTTCTCACTCCTGCATCCAAACTAACTCAACATTCACTTAAAATCGTATAAACTTAATGACAACTATCGATAAACGTATCATTGACTATATTGGCGAACACCATATTTTTACACTTGCTACTTGCAGTAACAACCAACCCTATACCTCCACTTGTTTTTATGTATATATTGCTGAAATGAATATGTTTGTATTTACATCTGATATCACAACCAAACATATTGCTGATGTTATGAATCAGCCAATAGTTGCAGGAGCCATCGCTCTCGAAACTAGCATTATAGGCAAAATCAGGGGTTTGCAATTTACAGGAGTGATCAAAAAACTTGAAGATAAGGAATTATCAGTAGCCAGTAAAGCTTATATAAAAAAATTTCCGATAGCCCTGTTAGCTAAAACAACGCTTTGGGGAATTACAACAAATTTTATGAAAATGACAGATAACCGACTTGGGTTCGGGAAGAAAATAATTTGGGAAAATAAAATCTAAAATTTATTCCTGATTTGAAAATTTATTAACATACTAATTGCACAGTATTTCAATTATATACATACTATTTTAATCACATTGTTAATTACTCTTTTTGCTGAATCTGAATGAACAATTGTATATTTACAAGCCGATATATTAATCATTATTTAGCTGATAGTCAGTTTAAAAAATAAAATAATAAATATTTGCTTCATTTTTATGGAAAACTCCCTTTTTTCTGCCTTGGAAATCAACACTCTAAATAAAGAGAAAGAAAACAATTATAATGAAATTATCGAAAAAAGAAAAACACCCAATATTTTTAATGCCGAAAATGAACCAAATACCAAAATAGAAGCAATGACGGAACCCATCAACAACCTTAAAGAACCTCAAAAATTTACGCATGAAGAAGTCATGGAAAAGGCAACGGCCTATTTTCAGGGTGATACATTGGCTGCAAGTGTATGGATGAATAAATATGCATTGAAAGACAGTGCAGGTCATCTGTATGAATTAACGCCGGATGATATGCACCGGAGAATTGCTTCGGAAATTGCACGAATTGAGAGAAAGTTTCCTCACCCAATGTTGGAAAATGAGATTTATGATATGCTGAAAGATTTTAAGTACATCATTCCTCAGGGAAGTCCAATGGCAGGGATAGGCAATAACTTTCAGGTAGCTTCCCTTTCAAATTGCTTTGTAATTGGCAATAGTGGCAATTCTGATTCTTATGGTGGCATCATGAAAATTGATCAGGAACAGGTTCAGTTAATGAAAAGACGTGGAGGCGTTGGACATGATTTATCCCATATTCGTCCTGCAGGAAGCCCTGTAAAAAATAGTGCACTTACTTCAACAGGAATCGTTCCTTTTATGGAAAGATATTCAAACTCTACCCGTGAAGTAGCTCAAGATGGCAGAAGGGGAGCTTTGATGTTGAGTATTTCTATCAAACATCCTGATTCTGAAAAATTTATTGATGCAAAACTGGAAGAGGGGAAAGTAACGGGTGCCAATGTATCGGTAAAAATTGATGATGAATTCATGCAAGCGGTAATTGGAAATAAAATGTACCGTCAGCAATATCCTGTTGATTCAAAAAATCCTATCGTAGTTAAAGAAATTGACGCACGTCAGTTATGGAATAAAATTATTCAAAATGCATGGCAGTCAGCAGAACCTGGTATTTTATTCTGGGATACTATTCAAAAAGAATCTATACCTGACTGTTACGCTGATTTAGGCTTTAAAACCACTTCAACCAATCCCTGTGGAGAAATTCCACTTTGCCCTTATGATAGCTGCCGCTTACTTGCCATCAATTTGTACAGTTATGTTGAAAATCCATTTACTCCCGAAGCCAGTTTCAATTCTGAATTATTTGTAAAACATGCTCACATGGCTCAACGAATGATGGATGACGTGATTGAACTGGAACTGGAAAAAATTGAAAAAATATTAGAAAAAATTGATGCAGATCCTGAAGAAGAAGAAATAAAAAGAATTGAAAGAAATCTTTGGTTGAATATTAAAATGAAAGCCCTGGAAGGCAGAAGAACTGGCTTTGGTATCACTGCTGAAGGAGATATGTTAGCTGCCTTGGGCTGTAAATACGGATCAGAAGTTGCCACTGATTTTTCTGTAGAAGTTCATAAAATGCTAGCCCTCGAAGCCTACAGATCTTCAATTATTTTAGCAAAAGAAAGGGGTGCATTTCCTTTGTACAATTCCGAAAGAGAAAAGAACAATCCTTTTATACTGCGCTTGAAAGAAGCTGCTCCATTGGTATATGAGGATATGGTAAAACATGGAAGAAGAAATATTGCATTGTTAACCATTGCACCTACCGGAAGCGTAAGCATTTGTACACAAACTACTTCTGGGATTGAGCCGGTTTTCATGATCTCTTACAAAAGAAGAAAAAAAGTAAATCCGAACGATAAAAACTCTAATGTTTCATTTGTTGATGAATCGGGAGATTCATGGGAAGAATACAATGTTTTTCATCCCAAATTTTTGAAATGGTTAAAAGTGAATCATTATGATGTTGATGCTGTTAAACTATACAAAGAAGCTGAACTTGAAGAAGTAATTAAAAAATCACCTTATTTCCAAGCAACTTCCAATGATATTGATTGGGTAAGCAAAGTGAGAATGCAAGGAGCTGTGCAAAAATGGGTCGATCATTCCATCAGCGTTACTGTAAATGTACCTAAAGAAACTACCAAAGAACTCGTAAGTAATATTTATCAAACAGCATGGGAAACAGGTTGTAAAGGAATTACGATTTATCGCGATGGATCCCGTACCGGAGTTCTGATTGCACATTCAGATGCAAAAGAAGATCTTTACGAATTTAAAGAAACCAAAGCACCAACACGACCCAAAAGATTGGAAGCTGAAGTAGTTCGTTTTCAGAATGATTACGAAAAATGGATAGCTGTGGTTGGAGTCTTAGACAACAAACCTTACGAAGTTTTTACAGGAAAAGCAGAAGGCTTTTATCTTCCAACTTGGGTTTCTAAAGGTTTTGTAATACGGACAAAAGAAGGCAACGAAAAAGCGCGTTACGACTTCCAGTTTGAAGACAAAGAAGGCTATAAAGTTACAATTGAAGGACTTTCGAGATCTTTCGACAAAGAATACTGGAACTATGCTAAGCTTATTTCAGGGATTTTGCGACATGGTATGCCATTGCCATTTGCAGTTGATTTAATTTCAAACTTAAACCTCGAAATAGATTCTATCAACACCTGGAAAAATGGAGTAGTAAGAGCATTAAAAAAATACATACCTGACGGGACTGCTGCTTCGGAAGCATCTTGCCCCGAATGCGGTGCAAAAGGTGGCTTAATTTACAAAGAAGGCTGCTTAGCATGCAAACACTGCGGGTATTCTAAATGTGGTTAAAAAATGAAAGGCTGTCCAATGGGCAGCCTTTTTTGCAAAATTATTTTTTTGAAAAAGCTTAAAAAACATATATATTTGCTTAAAATATAAAAGAAAATATCTTTCAGCCCTCATCAAACAAAATAATGCTCAAGCAGGAAAAAACAACTATTATCATTCGGGAAGGAAATCATTCTGACAATGAAGGTCTTGTTCGTCTTACTTCCATGAGTCCTATGATGGGAAAAATCTCAATCAGAATTGATAGGATGCCTGATTTTTTCAGACTACTTGAAATGAGAGGTCCTTCTTTTGTATTGGTAGCTGAATGGAACAACAGCATTATTGGTTCTTATTCGGTTTCGGCTGTCAACGTTTTTATCAACAATAAACCGGAAACAGCCTATTATTTGGGTGATTTTAAAGTCCATCCTGATTTTCGAAAATCATTGGTTGCAGTCAGGTTGGCTAAAGAAGCCATACAAAGACTTGAAAAATTAAATGCAGACCTTCTTTTTTCAACAGTTGCAATTGGAAACGAAGCGGTAGCTCCTTTTTTAAAAGGAAGAGCCTCTTTCCCTGAAGCAGAAAATACAGGAATATTTAATATTTATCAGATGATACCTTTTCCGTTTAAGCCCAGGATTACTAAATATCAGTTTGAAGAAAAGCCATTCACTTCAGCTTACCTCAGCTTTTTCAATGACTTTATCAGCAAATATCAGTTTGGGACAGTATATACCGAAAAATGTTTAGAAAATACAATTTTGATTACTGCTTCATTCAACAACCAAATAGTAGCCGCCATTTGCCTGATGGATGCAGTAAAGATGAAACAGAATGTATTGATCGGTTTATCTTTTTATTTGAAATATTTATCGAAATTGATAAATGCAATCAATCTGATTTTTAAGCTAATAAGACTACCAAGAATCAATGAAGTTGTGCGAATAATGTATATTAAATCATTTTCCTACAATCCCAAACATGAAGATGCATTAAAATTACTCATAAAAAAAGCCAGAAATCTGGCCTATAAAAATAAGTATCATTTTCTAAATATTGGAATTCACGAAAAAGACCCTGTTCGAAAAATATTTTCAAAACAAGCAAAATTTACATTTAAATCAAGCGGATACATTTGCAGTTTGAAAGGCAATCGGGATAAAGTTGAAAGTATTTTACAAGGTATTCAGTACGAGGATTTTTCAATGGTTTAAAAATTATTTTGATAACATCTGATTCAAATCTCACTTACCTTTTCTATTATAAGGATGTTGTAAAATGGAAATCTGTCCTTTTTTTCTGCCTCAGTTGAAATAACTGGGTCAATTTTAAATTCATCGCTTAAAGATTCAGCAAAATGATTTTTCTGAAGGTAGCGGTAACATAATCTTGTTCCCCGATCACAATATAATTTTACTAACTTCATCAATTCGGAAAATTCAGTTTCATTCATCCAATCCCCTATATTTGATAAATGGATTTTATTATAGTAGGCTTTTTCTTTATTGCAAAGAGTTGACTGTAAAGAACTGTTTATCAGCTCAAATCTTTTCAGATTATCCATCAAACGCTGCTTATTTAGGGTTTGCAAATATGGAGGAAAAGCAGTTTCATTTATACAGTTAGCTGTAAGAAAATATTGTAAAAAATAATTTTCACTGGCTAAACTATTGACACAAAAATTCTGAAACTTCTCATAAAACCTATCTCCGCTGGTTTCTCCGGCATGAATAAGGGCTTGCTCCTGAAGGCCTCTTTTCTTGTAAACAGAAGGATGAAATGCTATTTTAAATAATAATTGTAAACTCTTACGGGGAGCAATATGATCATGGAATATTTTTTTTTGCTCCTCCAGCGATGGAGATGCTATGAGACTAAGAATATTTTTTTTCCCTATGAGCAGTTTGGCTACAAATCTCATTTTTTTGACATATTGCTCAAAACGGCCTGCATTGATAATCCCTTTTTCGATAAACGAAATGTTTTGATTCCAGAACAAACTGTCTTCATCGGAAAGATGTGGACGTAAGGTCTCACAGTAAATTTTATTCCTTTTCGCAGCATCAAGCTTTGAATAGCCAAGGAATGCTCCATTGATAGGAAAATCAAGATATATGGCAGCCAAAAGTTTGAGTCTACACAACTTCAGCTGAGTTTCCGAAACATCAACAGAAGTTAAGCTAATGTTCTCGTTGAGGCATAAAAAAGCCAAAGGAACCTCTCCTCCACTGCAAACAGCAAGAATATGATCAGAAGCATGAATATCCATTGTAAGCTGTTCCGAAAGAGGATCTTCCTGTGATATTCCAAAATCAAAAAGAAACTTCATACAGACATCGATTTAAAAAATCCTTCTTTCACTCCTAAATCTATCATTTTCAAAACGGTTTCTTTCTGGATATGCCCTACCATTGGCTCTTGCATATCATATAAAGCACATAAGATACTTTCAGCTGCACAGCAAAATATTTTTGATTTTGGAGTATGAGTACTGATAAGAAACTCGGGATTATCACCCAGATACACCGATGAAGCATCTTTGCAAAAACGAACATTCGTCAATTTTTTTACTTCTTCTGATACAGCACTGGGTACAGAAATGTCAATGACATATACCTGATTTTCCTCACTGATGTGATGAGGAAAAATGATAGGATCATTGGTGTTGGCGCAACAGATAATAACATCTGCTCGTTTTAATTCAAAGAGATCGCTTGTACAAACAACCGGAATATTCTTGAATGAAAGTTTTTCCTTTAATTTCTGTAAGCGTTTTTCGTTGTTACCGGCAAGAATGATCTCATATTTTGCATATTTTGGTTCATCCAGACAACTAACTACTCCTGTACCTATATTTCCATTTGCACCAACAATGGCTATAGAGAAGGCTTTGTTTGAATCAATTTTTGTATGCTCCAGGTAATGGTTCAGGTAAAACAGACAAGACGCAACGGTCATGCTATTACCGGTAAGTAATTTGCAATGCTTGCTTTCTGCTAAGTTTAATCCATTTCCCGATATAATAGAAGTATGTCCACCAAGACTAATACATACTACACCTTCTTTGCTCATTGTATTAATTGCTTGCTGTATTTTAGCAATATAAAATCTTTTTTTGCCCCATCTGTTGGCAATTTCCAATTGTGAAGTTGAAAAAGGAAGAATATAGAAAGTAAAATGCACTTTCCCATCCATAAGGTTTTTACTCATTATTTTGATGGGTTTGCCTTCCAGAAGTATCTGAAGTCGGTTAAATAAAATCCGTAATCCGGTATCGGATGCTTGCTGGAAATCGGGCTCAATTATCTGCAATTCACGATGAGGGAGGGTAAAGTTACCAACAAAACCTACTTTAACAGCATTTTTTAGCGGTGTTTCAATTTGTTGAGGAAACATACCGCAGTAATTAGCTGGTATTTTATCAGGATAAGGATCCTCATTCATCAGGAATTTACATAATTCATATACCTTTTTGTTACGGCACAACAAACATAATTCTTTGAGGGCATCACCGAAAATCAGAATTTCAGCTTCAGTTATATAAAATGATGGTTCTACCCTGATAGAGTTGGGTCTTGAAAGGGAAGGCAATACCCTTATATGATGCTTGTTGAGCAACCACGCTGCAAATAAATAGCCTAAGACTTCCTGCTCAATCAGTATCCTGAAAAAATTATTCTCGGCTCCCATTTGATGATTAAAGAAAATACCTATCATCAATCCTTTACCGTTCACTGATTCAATAACATCCGGAAAACCGGAGGCGATTTCTTGCATTAAAGAGTTCAATTGCAAACCTTTTACCTGAGCCTGTTCCACCAGGTTTTCGTCTTCAATAATTTTTAAAGTAGTAAGAGCTGTGCAAGCAGCCAGTTCGCCATTTGCAAAAGTAGAGTTATAATACTTGGTAAACATAGGTTTAAACCTATTGTCGTCAATTAATACCGCAGCTATTTTTTCGATGCCTCCACCCAGACTTTTGCCTAAAAGGTAATAAGATGCATTTTTATACGAAGGCAAACTTCCTGTCCGGCCCAATCCACATTGGATTTCATCGCATATCAGCGGAAAATCCTGATGGGCACAAAAATCAGCCAAGTCAGGATTAACTTCTAATATTCCACCTTCTCCTCTAACTGGTTCAATAATGGAAGCTATGATACTACTGAAATTTACAGCTTCGTAAACACAATTCCCATTCTCCTTTTTAAATATTTGCAAGCTTATCACGTTAGTTTTGATGTATTGCAATACCTCATCTTTCCAATCGGGAGCAGTATCCGAAATCAGCAAGGGCTTTGGCCTTAATAAACCTGAGAATAAATAACGCTGTTTCTTATGATTGAGCATACTCCTTGCCCCAGAAGAATATCCATGAAAACAATTGTTGACGACTAAAAGACCGGGTGTTGTATTTTCTAGTAATTGCATATTTTCATCCCATACTTTTGCAATTTCTATTCCGGCAACAGCACCATATAACTGAAGCTGTCCATCCCTGATTTTTTCAATTTTTTGTCTCCATTCAAAATAAGCATGGTGAAGTGCAATTTCTGTTGCTTCTGTACCGCTGTTTCCTAAAATTACCTTAAAATACTTTCCGGTAGTCTTACTGAATAAATGATTGAGTTCTTTTGCCAACAATCCTGGATAAAAATACTGACTGCCTTGATTATTTATAGCAGGATAGCCCGATTCAAGAAATTGCAGTATTGCTTCCTTGATTTTAGGATGATTATGCCCAAGAAGATTGGATCCAAACCCTCCCACTAAGTCTAGTGCTCGGTGTAATGTATTCCCTTCCTTGTAATAAAGATAATCACCTTCCCCTTTTATGAAAATTTTATCCATTTTAAGGGCTTCCAGTAATTCTGCCAGGTATGGGTTTGAAAATTTATAGACAGCATTTTTATCACCGGTTTCGGTAGTTTCTATTTTTTGGTCGTAAATAAAAGGATTCCTGAGTTCAGCAATTAGTTGACCGTATTTCTTATAAATCTGGTCTTTCGAAACACTCCCCTTACGGGTAAGAGGAACTTCATCATATACTAGGCTAAAACGCTCGATGTGACGATGAGAATATTCAAAAGGTTCAATACTCTGTTTCAATTCTTCGTTGATATTTTTTATCAATGAAGCGAATTCTTTTTGATTGTTATTTATAGTGGATGACGGTAAAAAGATCAATGCTGCCAGTCCTGGAATATTGACCAAGGGAATCCATTCAATCAGGTTTGCAACTTTATAGAGGTCTTTATAGTAGAGCTGCAATGCACACAAAGGTAGTTTTACCCCAAATTCATCTTTAATAAAATCACTTGATTTTCGACCATAAAACGTAATAGCGTTGGTATTTTCATCATATTTTACAAGGTCTCCTGTTTCAAAATATTCAGAATGAAGTTGAGTTCCCAATGTACGGGCAGATTGGAAAGCACTATGGATATTTAACTCAAAAACCGAAGCTATGTTTGTTTTTCTCAATCCAATGGAAACCCCTGGAAGTAACATTCCTATATTGCCAGGAGCTATATTTTCCGAATCCTCCGATTTGTTCAGCGATACCATCAGCGTTTCGGTGGTTCCAAACCCATTCATCAACATAACTCCTGTTGCAGATTTAAATTTCATGGCCGTTGTCAAATCGTAAGGTGCACCTATTGAAATTGCGGCCTGTAATGATTGTTGAATTCCGTTTTTTAACTCAGGAAACTGTCGGAACAATTCAAGCAATATATTATAAAAAGCGGGTCCAGCAATGACATGACCAGGCTTAATCTTCAACAAAAAATATCTTACTACCTCAGGTTTTCGGAGAAACCAATCAGTAACAATTATACTAAAAGGATTGCCCGACCAGATGGAGTTGATAAAAGTTCTTATTCCAATGGTATGGGTAAATAATGGACTGAAACCCGGGTTGCCAAATAACTCTTTACCAAAGAGGCTACAAGCCTGCCAGGATTGGCATGAATTTACAAACGCTTCATGGGTATAAACCAGCAATTTACTAACACCTGAGGTGCCAGATGTAGTAAATATTACTGCTTCTGTTTGGGGGGAAATGTCTGCCTGAGGAAGTAAAATCGGGTCCGTTTGAGTAGACTGATCTAAAGCAGATTGGATGAGCTCTGAAATACAAAAATCCTTATAGGCATCGAGCAATGGAATTTTGTATTCATTACAATGGAATTGAATGGCAGCTACAACTTCTTTTTCTCTTTCACAAGCTTTGTGTTGAAGAATTTCCAAATAAGGTATGATAACAGCTTTAAAAGCAGTCTGTTCCCTCCAGTTTTTAAATTCGTCAGGTTCTGGAAAAATGGGGACAAAAACACGAATCCCTATACAAGTTGCGCCTGCAAATATCAGGGCATTAGCCAATTCGTTTGAACTGCTGAATGATGCCAACAATATGGTATCCCCGGTTTTGAGTCCATGGGATTTTAAGTTTTCAGAAATCGTAAATGTTATCTTTCGAAGAACAGCTAAACTAATTGTTATAAACTGTTCTCCAATATGGCTATATATTACATTACAGGTTTCATCCCTGTGAGGCAATGGGTTAAATATTATATCCCTTAAGGTACAGGGATTAAATTTAATATCTTCATACTTTGAATAAATGAGTTTATCAAACATCTTTTTATAATATTGAATATAAAGATAAGGTAAAAAAAGGCAATAAGATAATAAAAGCAGAAGTTTATTCTTCCTCTTCCAATACTTTAAATGTAGAATATTTTCTCCATTTATCAATTACTTCCTGCATATCCTGCGGAAGATCGGAATCGAAAAAGATAAATTTGCCTGTTGTTGGATGGATAAAACCTAAGGATTTGGCATGCAGTGCATGGCGGGGAATTATTTTAAAACAATTTTCTACAAATTGCTTGTATTTTGTAAAAGTAGTTCCTTTTATGATGTGATTACCCCCATATGTTGGATCATTAAATACGGGATGTCCGATGTATTTTAAATGTGCCCTGATCTGATGGGTACGCCCTGTTTCAAGTTCACATTCAATCAGGGAAATATATCCGAATCTCTCAATTACGCGATAATGGGTAATGGCTGTTTTCCCAACACTTCCATCAGGATAAACCGTCATTATTTTCCGATCACGGGGATGACGGCCAATATTCCCTTCTATGGTGCCCTGGTCTTCTTTGAAATCACCCCATACCAATGCCTGGTACTTACGTTCCAAGCTATGATCGAAGAACTGACGGGCCAGATGATTTTGAGTCAATTCATTTTTTGCTACCAGCAATATCCCTGATGTATTTTTGTCAATGCGATGAACCAGATAAGGCCGATTGGAGTCGCTCAGTTCTTTACCGTCTTTACAAAGATGAAAAGTGAGGGCATTTACCAATGTCCCTGTATAATTACCATAACCAGGATGAACCACCATTTCGGGTGTCTTGTTTAACAACAATAAATCCTTGTCTTCGTAAACAATATTTAATGGAATATCTTCGGGTAATATTTCTGTATCGCGAGGTGGGTAGGCCATAACGATGCTAATGACATCCAATGGCTTGACCTTATAATTGGGTTTTATAGGTTTATCGTTGACCAAAATATTACCGGCATGGGCAGCATTTTGTATTTTGTTACGGGTAGCATTTACGATATGCATCGTAAGATACTTGTCAATACGCAGTAAACCTTGTCCTCTGTCAACCTCAAAACGGTGATGTTCGAATAAATCCTGTTCTTCTTCCTCTGAATTGAATATTTTTTCTTCCTCTAAGTCGTTTTCTTCGATCATGTATGTGAAATTATAAAAAGATTATCGGGCGATGATAAGCTTTTTTACTTGTTGTTGTTTGTTTTTGTGATTAATGAGGGTAATCAGATATACTCCATTTTCTAATTGACCAACATCTATTGTATTTTTGAATTCCGACTGAAATACCTGTTTACCGAGTATATTGAATAGCTGCAAATTATACTCTTTTTCATTCAACAAGCTATTGGATTTTAATGAAAAATTAAGGCTCCCTCCTCTCAAAGGATTGGGAAATACATCAAAATTAAGGGTTTCTTTTACCAGCTCATTTACACCTAAATAAGCGGTTCCTAATACAGGACGTATCATTAAAGAGCCTTTTACAAACGAAGTATCCCAGGTTCCATAAGAGTTATAAAAAATATTTCCCTGTGATGCAGTGTTTCTGTCGAAACCAATATTTAGATTATCGTCGGTAGTTTGGGTCCAACCTACATAAAATGTTGCATTTACTTTAATTTGTCTGTCGAGAATATAACTATGAAAATTATTAATGCCGTCTTCAAAAATAGGATACAATAAATTACTCTGATAAATAGTATCTCCCGGATGTCCACCATAATCGTTCCAAACAGTTAAATTAAAATACTGTTGATTGGAATTCATATAGGTAGGATTAAAAAACATTTGTACTGCAACCAATGTATCGGGATGATGCATCGCAAATTTATACGCCAGCATAGAACCAGCAGGAGTTAAGCCATAACCATTTTCGGCAGTACCATCATCGTAAGCATAATAATCAGCAAAGTTCTGAACAAATCTATTGGTGTCATTTTCGGGGCGTATATCCTGAGAAACGCCTTCTTTAAAAATATGCCTGATTTCGAACCAAGATTCGTTGCCAACAGCCGTAGGAAATTTATAAGTAACCGGTGGATTTGCATGTACAGGTGCTGTTTGATAACCATTGGTCCAGAATGAACTGATATTTTCAAAGCCACGATTTTCTGTCCATAGTAATGTGTTGTTCTGGTCCAAGATTTCATACTTATAATTGGATGAATGAGCAATTCCATCAATATTGCTTAATAAAATCAAGAGATTATCTTTCACATCGGTTATTTGAAACTGATGAGCAGGCATAGCCTGATACTTAGTTAGAAACGAGGGTGCTTTTTCTACAAACGTTAAATCACGGAATGCAGTATCGTTGATTGTTCTGTTTGCACCTAAATACACATAATCAATATTCCATTGGTCGCAATTACTTTTCAAGCTAGGAGAACTGCTGTTTCCTAAGCTACAATAATTTCTGAAGCGAAACTGGAAGCCGTTTTTATAATAATTAACTGAATCTTTAACAGGAATAATTACATATTTAAAATATCTATTTGTTTTAAGATAAATAGAATCGAGGGGCATGCCTTTGGAAGCCCATACATGATTCCAGGTTTGTTGGACAGGGTTGTAGAATTCAAGTACCAGTGAATCTTCTGCTTCGGGAGCATCGCCCAAACGTTCCCACGCATTTCCACGTCCTCCTCCAGGCTGAAAATAAAAACTAAAATACAGTGAATCGGATAACTTTAAGGCTTTTAACGTAGGTTGAAAGATCGAATCTAAACGAATCGGCCGTGAAGTCAGCGTATCGGCCGGAAATTGTGATGACAAAGCAGTTGGATAGATTACTCCATTTTCATTCAAAGCGTCAAATGTAGCAACACCAATTGTTGGTGGGAAAAGAGCAAATTGAGTATTGATATAGACATAATTATCCATCCATAAATTTGAATCGGGATAAAGCGTATAATTTGAGAAATCATCAATAAAAGGCAAATGCAATGCAGGACTTGTTGATTTTAATATAGTTTTTGCACGGTGTTGCCCTGCAAGAAATGGGTTTTTGCTTAATTGAGTAATGATTTCCTGAGAATATATCCACGAAATGTTTATCAATACCAAGCTGATAATTAATACTATTTTTTTCATTCTATTACATTGGAAAAAATTCAGAAACCATCGGATTCATTGGCAGTAGAATCGTATTTATAATTTCTGATGAGTTCGTTAAAATTTACTTTTTTATCGGAACGATACCAGATATCGATATTTTGTCCCATATTAATTGTTTTTCCTGAACCGAAAGCCGGGCTTTGGCGAAATACGTGGGCATGAACTGTATCTTTCCCGTCTTCAAATACCTCATTGCCAATATTTAAAGATGAAGTTCTTAGAATTTTCATGACTTCACTTTGTTTCTTTCCCAACAAAAAAGGAATTTGCATTTTATCGCCACCGGTTCCCTGTCCCAAGACTAAATCGATGCGACTGCCTTTTTTAATGGGCTTTCCGGCTTCAATTTCAAGCCCTTTGTATTTTTGATGCAATACAGCATTTTTAGCCATATCGGGGATGTACTCGAGAGAGCCTATCTGTAAATTATAGGTTTCGAGCAAAGATATGGATTGGCGAAGCGATAAATCAATCAGATTGGGCATGCTTACCTTTTCGGGTTCAGCCGAAACTACGGTTAAATAAATAGTCCTGCTGTGTTTTACCTTGGAATTCGGCAAAGGATCCTGAAGTAATATGCTGCCAACAGCTAATTTTGCATTGTAAAGAGAATCAACAACCACAAAAGCAAAACCATTTTCCTCAGCGTACTGTGCTAATTCGCCGGGTTGTTTTCCTCTAAAATCGGGTACAGTATAAAACTCTCCATGATGGGTATAAAAACTCAAAGAAAGGATGATTAAAAATATAATACCAAAACTAAGACCTGTTGCCAGGAACAAATGTTTAAAAAACAAACGACTTTTCAAAAAATCTATCCAACGCATTCTATGGTTATAAGCAATTAATTCAACAAGCAGTATTTACTAACAGATAATTTCAAATTTTATTGTGAGCAGTACTTTTGCAAACCTACATGATTTTTTTTAAATAACAAAGTTATAAAATCAGAAATTACGGTTTATAATTTTTACAATAAGCATCAATACCCTGTTCTTCGGTATATAGCGTTTATTGTTTTTAAAATCAATAGGATGTCGAGCTTGAGCGACCAATTATCAATGTATTGTAAATCGAGTTTCATCCACTCATCAAAACCAATCTGGTTACGTCCTGAAACCTGCCAGATACAGGTAATGCCTGGTTTTACTGAAAGCCGGCGCAATTGAGGTCGTTCATACAATGCAACCTCTTCAGGAACAGGAGGACGAGGACCAACAACCGACATTTCACCCATTAACACATTAAGAAATTGAGGAAATTCGTCCAGACTTGTTCTTCTTAAAAAAGCACCCATTTTGGTTATGCGTGGATCATTTTTAATTTTAAAAACGGGGCCATCTGCTTCGTTCCTATTTTCCAGTTCTTTTCTAAGTTCTGCGGAATGTAGTATCATGGTCCTGAATTTAAACATCGTAAAGATTCTCCCATGAAGCCCTACACGCTCTTGTTTGAAGAATACCGGCCCCTTCGTCTCCATCTTTATCATCAAGGCAATAATACAAAAGAAAGGCAGGAAAATAAGCACTGCCAGAAAAGAAAACAGGTATTCAAATATAAATTTTACAGACAATGCAAAATGATCGGCAGAGGTAACATCAAAAGTCATCACAGGCATTTCTTCAAAATAATTCAGGTGAGATTTTGAGGCAATGATATTAAATATTTCAGAATGCAGCTGGAGCGTCACACCTATTTCGGCACATGAATAGATTAAATGCTTGATTTGCTGATTATTAATTTCATTTTTGCAATAAATTATTTCATCAACAATATTGGCTTCCATCATCTTATCAAGATTTTTACCATTGTTAATTATCTGGTATTTTTCACCGTATTTTCTTATTATTTCTTCTGAATCAGAAACTATTCCGAAAATAATAAAACCCAGGTATTTCTCTGAAATGATTTTTTCGATAAATGGCACAGATGTTTCATCGGCAATTAATATTACTTGCCTGACGTTTTTACCTTTGATCAGCGATCGTTTGGAGAAACTAATGATCAAGACCTTACTTACAAATAACAACATCAAATCCGTTAATCCAAAAACCAAGATGGCGATACGACTGATATAATCAAGTTTAAAAACAAAAATGAAGATAAATAAGATACTAACACCCAACAACATTACCAGTAAGTATTCGATAAACACAACAGAATAAGGTTTAATTTTTTGTGAAGACTGAATACTAATCATCTTGAGCAAAACAAACCAGGTGGGAATCATCAATACACTCAATAATATGTATTGGTCAGCATACAATGCCTGTTTGGCAAAAACATAAACACGAATAGAATACGCTATATAAAAAGCGATGAGCGAGAGCGAAATATCGAGAAATACAACTGCATTGTTATAAAATCTTTCATTTTCTTTGAGCATAGCAAATTATTTTTTAATATTATATTTTAATTTAATTTGTTGAACAGATGGATCATTGATGATTTTGTTCTGATCACAAACTGCAAAAACTGTATCCAATAAAGTTTTTTCAAAAGCTTCATTTTTATGAATTGAATTCGTATAAATTTTATGAACAATATCAGCTTGCCCTACTATATTACTTACCTGCATACTAAAATATTCATTTTTAGTTTGTGACATCATCTCTCTTATTTTATTGAACAATAAATAATTCACAGCTTTTCTGTAATCCGGATTACTATTTGAAGGCTCCATCGTTCTTAGCTGCTGGTAAGCTTCTTCTGGTTTATTCATGCTTATTAGAATTTCTGATTTAACTAAATTAGCTCTTGTATCGGTTGGACCATATTTTAATGCAGTATTGATGTATTCCAACGCCTTAGTATAATTTTTTTCATTTTTATAAATTATAGCAAGGGCATTTATTGTTTCCAGATGATACGGACTATCTTTCTTGGAACTTTCAAAAGTTTCCAATACCTGATTTAAATCACATTTAGTCTGGTACATCGAAATGCCTCTGATTTGCAAAATAGGATCACAAAATGGTGAAATGGTAGAAAAAGGAGAGTAAATTTCGTTGGTAATTTTTATAATTTGAGGATGTTTATTTTCTTTCGTATAATCATAAATTTTATTGATACCTACTTCAGCCTGTAATCTTTTTATAGCAGCATAACTAGTGATTGCCATCACACTTAAAATTATTATTGCATAAGGTTTGATTGAAATTTGAATTTTAGTTTCCTTCTCTCTTTTAAATCTATTGTTGTATTCGAAAACAATAACTGCAAAAATTATATTTAAAAATATCTGCAACTCAATCCTTTCACGTGGGAATGCAAAAGCTGAATCTACCATATAACCTACTAAAGCAAAGAATAAAATCAGACTCAGAAAGCTATCCTCAAAATGCTCAGTTTTCTGAAGTGTTCTCACACAAAAATATATTAAGAAAGCAAAAAGCAAAAGAAATAACGACAAGCCTACAATGCCATTTTCGGCCAGGACCTGAAGGTAATCATTATGTGTTCGATCCGGCATTATACGTCCTTTTTCAGTAGTAACCTGTAAATCGTATTGTAATATCTCTATCCTCCAATTTCCTGCACCAACACCTGCTATGGGATGCTTTTTGGCCAATGAGATGGTCTTTTTCCATAAATTCAACCGATGGTAAGTATTCCCTTGTTTAAAATCAAAAGCATTGGTGATTTGATGCTGAAGGGTTTTGTTTTTATCAAGCACCGAAAATGCAACAACTCCAATAACAACAATACCAAAAATGATTACAACATACCGCAATCCCAACTTTATTTTTTCTCCAAATTGATTTTTTTTGACATATATTAAATACAATACAACATTAAAAATAAGAGCAATAAAGAATCCAGCCCAAATGGCGCGGGTCATTAAAAATGCTATTAATAAGAGTGTTAACAGGCTTCCAGCTATAGCTAATTTTTTCCATATTTTATCCATCACAGCTATTCCGTATACACAAAAAGCAAAAGTGATAAACAAGACTTCTGAAAATATATTCTTCTGAGCAAAATTACCGGTAATTGAATAAATCGCATCGATGCTGTATT
>CAZCBG010000040.1:0-28076 GCA_964496885.1 uncultured Bacteroides sp.
GCGTTCCAAGTCGTCACGATATAAACATTCTCTCAATGAACAGGCATTTACCCTTAGTGACTTCGGGAACGCTTGCCAGTGCCACCTCTGATTCCATTCGTTTGATTTTTTAACGCAAAATTCCCGAATGCGCGTCCGTTTGCCTTACGGCAATCAGTAAAAAAAGAACAATTATCAGTAAACAGTGAACAGTTATCAGTAAACAGTTATATTAAATTTGTTTTTTACATTATTGAATCAATCAAGTTATGCCAATTCAGATCTATACCTATCAATACAAGCTTTTTGGAAGTCGACAAGCAAGAAATTGCCACGATTGATTCATTTTGTTTGAACACGATTTGTATTGATTGAAATTTAATACAAACTAAATATCTAAAAATTCATTTGTCTTCTTTTCTTTAAATTTTAAAGATTTTAATAAATTAAGTTGTTTGATTTTGATTTCAAACAGTTGCAGATTATTGATCTCCAATTGTCTGAAAATTTCATTAAAATCTTTGTCTTGCTTATTTCCTGTTTTAGCCATAAGCATAAATATCTTCTTTAACTCATTCACTTTTTCCTGAAATTCTAAAATAGAATCAAATGTTAGATTGATATTGAATAAAATTTCATTGGTGTCTGTATTTACAATTTTCATCTGATTATCTTGATGGATGTATATAATGTAAAAATTATCAAACAAATGGGAAATGGTTTTCCCGGATTGAAATTGATCTGGCATCTTATAAAGTATTATTTATTGAAACCTTTTATATCTTGGATGTGGCATTTCAAAAATTGTTTTGCGATCGAAACGGTATTTACTGGAGCCTGGATTCCTAGGCGTAACAATTTCTTTCTTAATGTAAAAAGAAAGTGTAGATTTGTCAATACCCCAGAGTTCGCAGAGAAAATCTGAGCTAACATCGTTACCTGCGTACTTTGCAATAAAATTAATTACTGCAAATTCTGCTGTGATTTTTTTAAGCGCTGATAAAAAATCATCTTTTTCTAATTGATAAACTTCTATAGTTTTCATGTTTTTTATTTATTTATAGATTTTAAAATATGTGAATAAATTAACAGAAAATTTACAGTCAAAAATATAATCTAAAAAATAAAAATAAAATAGGATAAACCCTAAAAAGGTATGGAATAAACATTGAAAAATGGAAGGAAAGTTCAATGAAGATGAATAATTGGGCAAAATGAGAAAAAAAGGGGGTGAAATTAATTAGGAATTAAGAATTACAAATTAAGAATTAAGAATGAGAATGGAGCGGAAACAGTGATCAGTAATCAGTTATCAGTGAACAGAATAATTACGAATTACGAATTATGAAGAAGACCTTGAGACTGTAGGGAAATTAGGAATTAGGAATTCCATGTGCATTTTTTATCTTTTTGTCAATAGATTTAACAATTCCTCGTTAATGTAGTAATTTCCAGTTCCTAATTTATCTTTTCGCAACATTTTATCATCTGCCAGTTTATTTAAATAATTAGCTGCTGTTAATCTTGATACACCCAAATCATTTACGACGAATTCAATTTTTGTATAGGGATGCTTGAATAAATTGTTCAACAAATCCTGACTGTAAAATTTGTAATTATTACGGAGCCGGTGCTTGTAAACAAGCATTAAGTCTTTAATATTAATAATTAATTCAATGGTCTCCCTTGCAGTTTGTTCAACTCCTTTTATCATAAATAATATCCATTCCTCCCATAGATTCTCATTTCGTACATTTTGCAAAAGACGGTAATATTCAGCTTTGTGTTTGATAATATAGTTGCTTAAATATAGTATCGGTAAAGATTGAAAGTTTCCCAGCATCAAGTATAAAATGTTTATTATCCTTCCAGTTCTGCCATTTCCGTCATAAAATGGATGAATACTCTCAAATTGAAAATGAATGATTGCCATCTTAATCAAGGGGTCGCAATCTTGTATTTCTGCATCATTTATGTATTGCTCTAAATTTGCCATTAGACCCATTATTACCTCATAATCCTGAGGTGGTGTATAAATAGTCTCACCAGTAGCTGCATTTTTCAAAGCAGTACCAGGCAATTTCCTGAATCCAGCATTGTTAGCCTCTAATATTTCCTGGATCTGGAGTATACTATTGTTTGTCAATAGTCCAGTTGTTGTGATCAATTCAAATCCTTTTTTGAGTGCTGAGATATAGTTCTGAACCTCTTTTGCCTGAGGCGATTTAAAAGCGTCAAAATTCAATTCAGATTTGTATAAATCATCATGTGTTGTAATAATATTTTCAATAGCTGAACTGTCTTTTGCTTCCAGAAGTCCAAGTGTATTGATCAGGATATTTTGGTCTGGGATTGTTGATGCAATTCCTTTTAATTCAGCTAAAGCAGCATGTGCTGCAGGTAAAGCTTTTAATATTTTTTTAGTTTCTAAATCAACGCTTAACGGTAATTCATTTAATCCCCAAGTTGTCATATGTAAAGAATTTTAAAAAATCCATACAAAGATAATCTATTTTGTAAAGAAAACAGCAAAATCTTTACATTTTAAAATTAATCTGTATAAAAATTTCGTAAATCTATGCAATGTTAGCAATGAAAAAAATAATTGCGAATTACGAATTACGAATTATGAAGAAGACGAAGAGCGTGAGAGAGGGAGTGAGGGAGTGAGGGAGTGATGACAGTGATCAGTAAACAGTGATTAGTTAACAAAGAAAAGCTGAGGTGGAATCAGGAGTTCATGAAAAAGGGATGCTTGCTTAATAAAAGGGCATTTTCTTCAGCTGTGATTTTAATGTATTTCAAAAAGCTTTTTTCGGAACGGTGGCCGGTAATTTGCATGATAGAAATGGAAGGGATGCCTGACTTGAATGCATTGGTTGCGAAGCTTCTGCGGGCGGTATGTGTGGAAACCAATTGACATTTAGGAAATTGCATTTGCTTGATTACTCCTCCATTGCTTTTATGGACCAATATGGGTGTAATGATTTTGGCTTCTCTGCATATGACTTTAATATATTCATTGATTTTTTGATCGGAAATGACTTCATGAATATTGAATCCTGATTGTAAAATTTCTTTGACGATGTTATGAATAGGAATTATAACGAGGCGTTCGGTTTTGTGCTGTTTAATCCTGATGAAATCATCGGATAAATTTATCTCATTTAAGCGATTGAAATCGGAAACGCGTAAGCCTGTAAAAGCACCTATTAAAAATTTATTCCTGGTTAAATAATAAGCGGGATGATTTAAAATAGGGTATTCTGAAAAATCTAAATGATAAATTTTAAGCAGTTCATCAACAGTTAGGTATATATTATCGGATTCCTCGGTTATTTTTTTAAATGATTTAAGTTTGTAATCGGTAGAATTAGTTATTTTTTGATCATTTGCCAATGTCATAAACATTTTGATGGTTTTAATAAAGTTGGCGAAATAATTGATAGAATAGTCTTGTTTGAAAAACCATTTGCGAAAATGAAGGTAAAATTTTTCGTCGATGTCAGCAAATGTAAGTTGTAATTTATTTTCTGTTTGGTATTTGAGCAGTTTTTTATGAATTACATTGTAAGATTTAATGGTTTCGCTTTTTCGAATTGCTTTGTATTTTTCGATAGTATCGAGCATGAAATCTAAGAAGAGCTCGTTGTTTTTAGAGTGGTCGGCATTAATGAGGCTGAATAAATCCATCACTTTAGTTTTGAATTCTTTTTGAGAGGGGTTGATCTGTTTAGCAATGAAGTATCTTATGGCGTCATTATAGACGTTTTCCTGTATTTTAATTGCTTGGTTGATATAAATCGCATCAAGGTAAGAAGGGGATTCTTTAAGTCTTTGTTTGGCTTGGTTCCAGAAACGGGATTGAACATTAAGACCAGAAGTAAAATTTATTTTTTGAGCGTTGAAACAAACGACAATATTTAAAGAAGTATTAAGGCTAGATTTGTTCCGTAAAAAAAATCTGACTGACATATTGCATAAATTTTTATTAATGCAAAGGTAAGCATGTTTAACGTTATGTGTAACTTTTTTCTCAAAAAAGAACGAAATCTTTTTCGAGAAATTTTGTAAAGTACTGATATTAAGAAAAAAAGGCATTTAAGAAATGAGTCTTAAATGCCTTTGAGTTGACCTGTTAGGTCTCGAACCTAAACTCTTCTGATCCAGAATCAGACGTGTTGCCAATTACACCACAGGTCAATAAAATGATGAACAAAATTTGTAGCGAGAACGAGAGTTGAACTCGTGACCTCCGGGTTATGAATCCGACGCTCTAACCATCTGAGCTACCTCGCCATTTTTAACGGGATGCAAAATTATAAAAATATTTAATGTTGCAGTCGTTTTTTTTGAAAAAAATGTGTTTTCTTCCTATTTTTCTTTTTTTGCATTAATCCTCATGCTTTTACCATTGTTTACCCTGAGCATCAGTTTATCAATTTGCGACAGGAAAACCCCGGTAATTACAATTGTAATTCCTATTATTTTAGCAGTATCAAATAGCTCATCTAAAAGCAGATAGGAGAAAATAGCAGTAAAAATTGGTATTAAATTAGTGAATATATTGGCTCTGCTTACCCCTAGTTTACTTACAACATGAATGTAACAAATAAATGCCAACGAAGATGCAAATATTGCCAATTCCAGCAAAGATGCTATAACTTTGAAGGTGGGAGTGATGCTAAGAAATTCTTTGATGTCAAATATAAGAAAAAGGGGTAAAAAATAAAAAATACCTATAATATTTTGAAATGTAATAATAGTAGGGGAAGTGTAGATGGCTGCTAATTTCTTGATTGTTACGGCATATCCTATGGTTGAAAATACAGCTACAAAAAGCAAAATAATCCCTTTGGGTGAAGCTGTAAAATTGAAATTACGATCGAAAATCATTACCATTACACCTAAAAATGAAATGATGATTCCCAGTATATTAAAAATTGAAAGTTTTTCTTTCAGCAAAAAATAAGCAAAAACTGGTGTAATTACTGGTATGGTGGCAATTATAACCGATGCAACCGTAGATGAAACTTCTCTTAAGCCAAAGTTTTCTCCCAGAAAATACAATAAAGGTTCGAACATGGCTGATATTAAAAATAACACATAATGTTCTTTATGAACCTTTTGAAGTTGTTTGGTGAGCTTGAGTACAATATATAAAATGGTGGATGAAATAATCAGTCTTAAAAATATAGTGGTAATAGGAGCATACAATTGAAGTACGATTTTGGTCCATACAAAAGACATTCCCCAAAAAAGCATGGATAATACAGCAAGTGAAAAAATAAAATATTTTTTATCGGTTTTCAATCAAATAAATTTTTTGATAAATAATTAATAGTATATTTGTAATCAGTAGCAAAAGTAGTAAAAATTGCCATGCAGCCTTGTTAAAATACTTATAACGCTTGCGAATATGACTAGAATTGGATTGCTTTCGGACACACATACCTATCTACATCCAAAAATATTTGATTTTTTGAAAGATTGTCAACAGATCTGGCATGCAGGTGATATTGGAAATCTTTCAACTGCTTTACAATTAAATGCTTTTAAGCCCTTAACGGCTGTATATGGAAATATTGATGATCAGGAATTAAGGAGTTTGTATCCTGAAAGTCAGTTGTTTTTTTGTGAAGAAGTAAAAGTGTATATGACACATATTGGTGGCTACCCCGGGAAATATTCCTTTCAGGTAAAACAAATAATTCAACAAGAAAAACCTGATCTTTTTATTTCGGGGCATTCGCATATACTGAAAGTAATGTACGATCAAAAAAATGAATTATTACATATGAATCCCGGTGCCGCCGGTAAATCCGGATTCCACCAGATTATAACGTTGTTGCGTTTTCAAATTGATGGTAAAAATATTAAAGATCTGGAAATTATGGAATTAGATAAATAATATTTGGCACCTTTGATGATATTTGAAACTAAACATCTCAGGCAACTAAAAAACAATTATTTTTGTCATTAATTTAACACAAAATATACAGATAAGAATTTATAAATGAGTAATCAATAATAATTATTTGATATGAAAAAAAAACTTTGGATTTATCCTCTCATAGTAATGGGATTTGTATTTTTTTTATTTAATGCTTGTAGCAAAAGCAACGATACGATTCCTGTAACACAATCCCCAACTACAGTGACAGATATTGATGGTAATGTATACCAGATTGTGAGCATTGGCAATCAAACATGGATGAAACAAAACCTGAAAGTAAGACATTACCGCAATGGAGATTCTATTGCCTATGTTACCAATGCCCTGTCGTGGAATAACCTTACAACTGGAGCTTGTTGCGATTTTAACAATGTAGCAGCCAATACTACAACTTATGGAAAGCTTTACAATTTTTATGCTGTAAACGACCTTAGGAAAATTGCACCTGTCGGTTGGCATGTATCAACTGATGCCGAATGGACCACATTGAAAACATACCTAGGTGGTGAAAATACAGCAGGAGGAAAACTTAAAGAAGCTGGTACAAGCCATTGGATTACTCCAAATACAGGTGCTACAAATAGCAACGGGTTTACTGCCCTTCCAGGAGGCTTTCGTATGAACGATGGAACTTTCGATGTATCTAGTTTAAGTCGTACCGGCCTTTGGTGGACTTCAACCGTCAATGCAGGCAATGCCTGGTATCTTACCATGAATTTTGATGCTGTCTTTGTAGGCAGAAACAGTGGTGCAATGAACTCAGGCTATTCTGTTCGTTGTGTAAAGGATTAGATGTAGATTGTAAATTGCTTTATAATTTTCCTTTTTTTAAGGAGTTTGATGAATTGTCTAAAAATGTATGGTTTTGTAAATCTAAAAACAATTGCATCTTATTGATGTTTATAAATAAGTGTTTCATAAAAATGTGTTTTTTTGAAATTATACACAAACAAAGCATGAAATGTCCATGTTCTAAAGAGGCAACCGAGATGAATATATTTAGGACGATCCCTGCCTGTCGGTAGGTAGGCATTGGCGAAACTTGAATACAATTCATTAACTCAAATCTCATAATAATAACTATTTCAGTAATTTAACGAAATATAAACAGATGAATACACCCATAAAAATTGAAATGTTTTATACTCTTAGTTGTCCTAATTGCAGGATAATGAAACGGATACTAGAAGATGTCCTCCCTGAATTTGGTGATAAATTTGAATTAAAAAAAAGCATGGCCAATTTACCTTTTGGTATGATTAGAACGATGAAATTAGGTATTCATACTGTCCCAACACTTTTAATCAACGACGAAATTGTATATAGAAGTGTCCCAACAAAAGAAGAATTAATTCACAAACTTAAAACGTATTAAAATGGAAACGAAGAAAAAACTAAGATGTCCACTTGGAATCCCTGGTGGAATTATTGCCGCTTTAATTGGCTTAATCGGAATAATTGTAAATAGTATTAATTTTAACCCTATGGGCTTGGCTACTTCCATTGCTTTGTTTCTGATAGGTGGACCTTTTGTCCGTATAACGATGATGGTTCATGCTGCCAACGACAGATTGGATGCATTAGAAGCAAAGTAAAAGACAATCTTCCTTTATTTTAAAAAGGATTTGAATCAAATAAAAAACCTGAATAAATTGCTATTCAGGTTTTTTTATTTATTATTCGTGGTTTTTTTATTTTTTGATTTTCTTTGGAGTTGGAGAAACCCTTTGTTTTGCCATATCTTCCAGTCTTTGTTGAAACTTGGATTTTACGACAGGTTTCTTTTTGTTTTCCTGAATACGGGCATGAATTTTATCTTCGTTTACAAACAATCGAATGGCATACATTTGTCCGAAAGTAAGCATGGTAGATAAGAAATAATAGTAGTTTAAAGCCGAAGAATAACTATTCAAGAATCCTAAAAACATAATAGGCATGATGTACATCATCGTTTTCATGCCAGGCATTGCATTGGTAGACCCCATCATATCCTGATTCATTTTAGTATAGATAAGGTTGGATATTGCCATCAGTAATGCAAATAAACTAATATGGTTACCATAAAAAGAACTAAGTAATGGTATTTGCGTAGTCCACGAATAAATTGAATCGTAGCTCGATAAATCGGTAGCCCATAAAAATGATTGCTGACGCAACTCTATGGAAGCAGGAAAGAACCGGAACATGGCAATCAGAATCGGGAATTGTAATAACATTGGAATACAACCGGCCATGGGGTTTACACCTGCTTTTTTGTACAACGACATGGTAGCTTTTTGTTTATCCATAGCCTGTTCCTTTTTAGGGAATTTCAGACCAATTTCGTCAATTTCAGGTTTCAATACCTTCATTTTAGCCGACGACATATAGGATTTGTATGCGATAGGAAACAAAACTATCTTTAATAAAATGGTGAGAACCAAGATGATGATACCGTAGTTCCAGTTGAATTGGCTTAGGAAATCAAAAACAGGAATAACCGCATACCGATTGATCCATTGCAGGAGGAAAAAGCTCCATCCCAGTGGAATCTGACGTTCCAAGTCTAAATTGTACTTTTTGAGAATATTGTATTTGTTAGGTCCGAAATAAAATTGCATGGCAACGCTATTGTTGATATTGGATTGATAAGGAATTCCAATTAACGAACGCATAGATTTTAAATAACGGACATCCGTTTTGTTTTTATCAGTAAACGATTTTATATCGGCATTGGTAAATTGATCCTGAGCGATTAATGTTGCACAGAAAAATTGTTGTTTAAACGAAACCCACTTTACAGGAAATTTAAGTGAAGCTTCATCATCTTTTGTTTCTTTCAAATAATCAACATCATCTTTCAAAGGTTTGTAATAAACTGAAGTGATGATATGTTCGTTTTTATGGTTCTTTTCCTGCCCTCTTAACTCAGCATTCCAGTTTAAGTCAATAAAGTTAGCATTTGAAGCAATGATATCCTGCATGCCCACTGTATTCAACTTAAATCCCATCATGTAATTGTTACCATATAAAGTGTAAACAAATTCAATGTATTTTGAAGTATTTGTGACAGAGTCTCCTGCAAATAAGCGCATATGTAACGACAGTGAATCGTTGCCGCTCACCGTTAAATGATTATTGTTTAACGGATTTCCTTTGCGATCGAAAGCCTGAAAGAACAATTGTCCGGTGTTGATATTTCTGTTGTTGGAGAAAAAAGAAAGGTTGAATTCCGATGAATCTTTAGAGAATAATATTAAAGGTAGGGTGTCAAACGTTTGGAATTTCTTTAACTGAACCTGAGCAATCCTGCCACCTTTAGCAGAAACAGTTAATTTGATTAAATCATTTTCAATTATATAATCTTTATCTTCGCCTTTTGCTGCATTGGCAAAACTACCCAATTCGTTATGTAATACCTCTGGTGTAGATTTTAATGAGTCTTCTTGTTTTCTAAGACTGTCTTTTGCTGCACTTTGCGAAGGGTTAAGCCTTAGGTTGGTATCGATTTTTTGTTGTACCAGTTCAATTGAATCTTGCGTTTTCTTTGCAGCTAATTCTTCTTTTGATGGAGCACTCCACCAGCTATAACCGATAAATAGTAAGAAAATTAATAGTAAACCTAATATTGTATTCCTGTCCATAGTAATTATTAAATGTAAGTGTTTTTAAATTTTAGCCAGCAAAAGTAAGAAATTATAATGGATTACAAATCATAATTCTTGCTAAAAAGCCGATAGAGGGATGCTATCGGCTTTCTCGGTTTATTTTTTGATTTAGAATTCCTTAACTATGTTTATAGAATGCTACGAGAATAAATTTTTAGAAATAATGCTGCATTAAGCTTTAATGCTATTTTTAAGTGCGGCATCAACAAAACCTATAAAAAGAGGATGAGGACTGGCAACGGTACTGCTGTATTCTGGATGAAACTGTACACCAATAAACCATGGATGGTCTTTTAATTCAACTATTTCCACCAGATTATCTTTTGGATTGATTCCAACAGCCATCATTCCGGCTTCTTCATAAGCTTCAAGGTATTTATTGTTGAATTCGTAGCGATGACGATGTCTTTCGCTTATGTCAGCTTTTTTGTAAATCTCAAAAGCTTTTGAGCCTTCTATTAATTTGCAGGGATAAGCACCCAATCGCATGGTGCCACCTTTGGCACATACAGTTTTTTGATTTTCCATGATGTCAATCACAGGATAATTCGTTTGAGGGTTCATTTCGGTAGAATGAGCATCGATATATCCTAGTACATTTCTTCCGAATTCAACCACAGCACATTGCATTCCCAGACATATTCCCAGGAATGGTATTTTGTTTTCGCGCGCATATTTTATAGCTGTAATTTTGCCTTCAATACCTCGTTCGCCAAAGCCCGGAGCAACAAGAATTCCGTTTAAATCGCTCAGTATTTCATGAGCTGTTTCATTATTAATGCTTTCTGAATGAATCATTTTAAGATTTACCTTACATTGCAAGGATGCACCTGCATGGATAAACGATTCAATGATGGATTTGTAGGCATCTTTCAGTTCAACATATTTACCTATTAAGCCAATATTAACTTCGGTTTTTGGATTTTTTAGTTTAAAAAGAAATTCCTCCCATTTTACTAAATCAGGTTCGCCTTCAATCGGCATCAACGTTTTGTTGAGAACCTGAATATCGAGTTTCTCTTCACGCATCAGAACAGGAACTTCATATATTGTTTTAGCATCAATAGATTCAATTACTGAAGATGGTTCCACATTGCAAAATAATGCTATTTTATGGCGAATGCTTTCGTTCAGTGGTCTTTCGGTACGGCAAACAATAATGTCGGGCTGAACACCTTGTTCCAACATCATTTTTACCGAATGTTGAGTGGGTTTTGTTTTTAATTCACCAGCTGCAGCCAAATAGGGGATGTAAGTCAGGTGAATAACCACGCAATTACTTCCTTTTTCCCAACGCATCTGACGCACAGCTTCAATATATGGCAAAGATTCAATATCGCCCACTGTTCCCCCAATTTCGGTTATTACGAAATCGTAATCAGCTTTGCTGCCAAGTATTTTAATCCTGGATTTAATTTCGTCGGTAATATGAGGAATTACCTGAACCGTTTCACCTAAGTAATCGCCACGTCTTTCCTTGTCAATAACAGCCTGGTAAATTCTACCAGTAGTGATATTATTGGCTTGTGAAGTTCTTACGTTGGTAAATCTTTCGTAATGGCCTAAATCAAGATCGGTCTCGGCACCATCTTCTGTAACATAGCATTCTCCATGCTCGTAAGGATTCAAAGTGCCCGGATCGATATTAATATAAGGATCAAGCTTTTGAATAGTTACTGAAAACCCTCTGGCTATTAACAATTTGGCCAAAGAAGCTGAAATAATTCCTTTGCCTAACGAAGAAGTTACTCCACCTGTAACGAAGATGTATTTAGTATTCATTTTATAATTGTTATTTTGAGCCCGTCTGTTTTATAAAATTGAATTAGACTGCTATGAATAAGCAGATTGTATGAAAATTTTGCAAAGGAGCATTTTTCAACAAAATTAGTTTTAAATAAAAGACAGAAAATATTTTAAACCGGACTTACTATTAATTTGCAAAATTAAAAAAACAAAGGGATTACAGAAATTTAATTTTGTAATCCCTTAAAATAAATTTTGTATCATGCTTATTCGCCTAAATAAGCTCTTAAAAGTTTGCTTCGGGAAGTGTTTTTTAGCCTGCGGATTGCTTTTTCCTTTATCTGGCGGACTCTTTCGCGCGTTAAATCAAATTTCGCTCCGATTTCGTCTAATGTGAGCCCATGGCTCATGCCGATTCCATAAAAAAGATTGACAACATCCCGTTCTTTGTCAGTTAAAGTAGCCAACGAACGTTCAATTTCTTTAGCTAATGACTCTCGCATTAATATTGAATCTGTTACAGGATTGTCATCAGAAATAAATACATCTATAAAATTAGTATCTTCATCCTGAATTAAAGGTGCATCCATCGAAACGTAGCGGGTTGTAATATTCATTACATCAGCAATTTTATCTCTTGGGATGTCCAAAGAGTCGGCAATTTCCTGGATGGATGGAGCTCTTTCTAAGCGTTGTTCAAGTTTAGAGGATTCTTTTTTGATTTTATTTAAAGATCCTACTTGGTTCAGAGGCAATCTTACAATACGTGATTGTTCGGCCAAGGCTTGCAAAATAGATTGCCGAATCCACCAAACCGCATAAGAAATAAATTTGAAACCACGCGTTTCATCGAATCTTTTTGCAGCTTTAATCAAACCTAGATTTCCTTCATTGATTAAATCAGGCAAACTTAATCCTTGATTTTGATATTGCTTAGCAACAGAAACAACGAAACGCAAATTTGCTTTCGTAAGTTTTTCCAACGCAATTTGATCACCTACCCTGATGCGTTGTGCTAACAATACTTCCTCTTCAGCTGAGATTAACTCTTCTTTTCCAATATCCTGTAAGTACTTATCCAACGAAGCTGTTTCGCGGTTAGTGATTGATTTTGTAATTTTTAGTTGCCTCATATATATGATTTAGTACTTAATTGTTGATTATCAGTAGCTAAAATATCAACAAAATGAAATTCAAATGTATAAAAATATTATTAATAAAAAAATATTTTTAATAGTTAGTTAATATTAACAGTATATAATCTGGTAATATTGGATGAATGCAGTATGATTTTATATTTGTATCATTCCTTATTTATCTTAAAAACTTAAGTTATACGTTGTAAATTTAATTTTGTTCTAAAAAATCGATTTCGAATAAACAAAATTTATTAAAATACTTACAAATTAACAATAAAATAATACGTTCTCCAATCCCCGGGATAGGTTCCTGAAATTAAAGTTTGTCCTTTTTTATTGGTATATGTTTTTAAATCGTTGAAATTTCTAAGCGGTTTTTTATCCACTTCGGTCATAATAAATCCTTCTCTTATCCCGGCATTTTTGAAAATAGAATTGTTTAATTTGCTAATTTTAAGTCCGTTGTTAAGGTTGTATTTTACCAAGGATTCATTGTTTAAAGCTTCAAATTCAGCACCTAAAAGATTAAAAATCTGTTTATCTTCTTTGCTTATTAAATCTGTTTTTCCATTTTGATTTTGTAAGACAACATTAAAATCCATCGTCTTATTATTTCTTTCGATAGATAAAAGAATTTTATCAGCCGGACGATACTGGCTGATAGCTTCTAATAATTCTGAATTGCTATTTACCATTTTTCCGTTAACCGATACAATAATATCACCATCTCTAATCCCAGCTAGTGCTGCAGCACCATTTTCGATGGCAGCTCCAATATAAACACCTTTTGTGTTATTAAGTTTTTTGTTCTCAGCAAATTTTCCGTCAATTTCTGCAATAGAGACCCCTAAATAGGCTCTTTGTACCAAACCGAATTTCCTCAAGTCTTCGGTTATTTTCCGAACGATATTCACAGGAATAGCAAAGGAGTAGCCACTGTAGGAGCCAGTATTAGAAGCTATTGCAGCATTTATCCCAATTAGTTCACCTTTGGTATTCACCAATGCTCCTCCACTGTTTCCTGGATTAACAGCTGCATCGGTTTGTATAAATGATTCGATCGGACTTTCGTTGCTGTTTTTTCCTAATATATTAATGTTTCTTGCTTTGGCACTTACAATACCTGCAGTTACGGTTGATGTTAAGTTAAAAGGATTTCCAACAGCCAACACCCATTCTCCGATTCTTACCTCGTCTGAATTACCGAAAACTACGGTCGGTAAATCAATGGCTTCAATTTTTAATAGTGCTAAATCGGTGGAAGGATCTGATCCAATGATTTTTGCAAGATAAATATGTTTGTCATTCAACGTAACTTCTATTTTATCAGCTTCCTGAACAACGTGATTATTGGTAACAATATATCCATCCGAAGAAATAATAACGCCAGATCCTGTTGCTGATAATATTTGTGTGTTTTCGTAGGGATTACTAAAAAATCCAAAAAAATCATTGTAAAGTGTGGTCCTTCGCTGGAATTCGGTACGGATGTTTACCACTGCATGTACCGTCATTTCAGCCGCCTGTACAAAATCGCAACCGGCAGGAGATGCACCATTAAAACTGGTATACTTTGAAGGGACTGTGCTTTGATTGAATGCTTGCTCGGCTGAGCTTCTTTTCTCAAAAAAACGGTAGGTGCTCACAGCTATTAGACCACCACCCATAGAGGCGAAAAACAATAATATCAAATACTTTCTCATTTTTAAAAAAAGGTTTAGAAATTAAACAATTATTAAATTTATTTAAAAACATTTTTATTCGTTTTTGGTTCAAAAAAACCAAGCTTAAGTTTTAATTTGTATAAATTAACGAAACTGTTTTATTGCTATTATTTTAATCCCGTTAAAATTTGTTAAAGCTGATTAGATTAAAAATTGGCGGAAAACAAGAAAGGCTACCCTTCTCAGTGTAACCTTTCGCGTTTTATAATAAATGTGTAAACTTTGATTTGAATTTATTGTGCGTAGAAAAAAATCAATGGTCGTTAACGTCAAATCTTTTATGATTTATGTAAGATATTGATATTAAGCATTGTATAATTAAAATTGTAGTTTAATGCAATAAATTTCCTACATCCTAATAAATCAATACTGTTTTGCTTTTCAAAAATATTATTTTAAATAACTATTTTTTCTTCTTATTGTAAACCGTTATAATTAAAAATGTAGCCGAAATAATTAAAGCCATTGAAAAGAATCCGTAGCGGATATTTTTGAGCCCGTTACCGGCAACATCAGCATTATCAACAGCATACATAAAGCCAATAATTATAAAAAATATGGCCAGCATAACTATTAATATATCTCTAATAGCCAGGAGTTTTTTTCTGAGTTTAAGCTTTTTAACTTTTTTGTTTTCTTCGTCCATGATTAAATATTTTTAAGTAAGTTTTATTGATGTATTATTCAATATTAAATTAACGTTAAATATCAGACAAAGATAATGGTTTGATACAAACATTTCCAAATAAATTCGCAATTTTGCAAACAAATTAATGTTAATTTAATATTGAGCTAAACTTTTGTAAATAAGTTTTAAAAAAACTCTATATATTTATTTGTTTATGATAGTTTATTTAGATACTTTTGGATTTTTAAAATAAATATTATGTTTGGATTAGATGCCGGTTTAACTATTTTATTACTTAGCTGTATAATAGCTACATTAGCTTTTGAATTTATCAATGGATTCCATGATACAGCCAATGCTGTTGCAACAGTAATATATACAAATTCATTGAAGCCAAATGTTGCGGTAGTATGGTCAGGTATTTGGAATTTTATAGGTGTAAATGTGGGTGGTATAGCTGTTGCAATGGGAATTGTAAATCTATTACCTACCGAGGCTTTGATTGACCAAAATATTTATCATGCTGTTGCGATGATATTGGCACTGGTATTAACTGCCATTATATGGAATTTAGGAACCTGGTATTATGGTATTCCATGTTCAAGTTCACATACTTTAATTGGCTCTATTTTTGGAGTTGGAATTGCATATATGCTTCTTCCAGGTAGTCATGCAATTGCTTTAAACTGGAAAAAAGTTGAAGATGTGGGCTTATCCCTTTTGGCTTCACCAATTTTCGGTTTTGGTATTGCATTATTATTTATGTACATTTTACAAAAAGTTGTAAAGAATAAGCTAATATTCAAAGAACCACCCGCTGATAAAGCTCCTCCTTTATGGATACGCTCAATTTTAATATTAACCTGTACAAGTGTTAGCTTCTCACATGGTTCTAATGATGGACAAAAAGGCGTTGGTTTGTTAATGATTATTTTGATTGGAATCGTACCCGCTCATTTTGCATTGGATCAAACAAAATCCCCTGAACAATTATTTAAGAGTGTTCAAAATATTGAAATGACTCTGAATCAGGTGAATAAATCAAATTTTAATTCTGTAAATCTTGCTGAATTTACTGTTATTACATCTAAAATAGATTCTCTAAAAGCCATATTATTTAATATGAAGTCTTTTAAAGATTTAAAAGACAATAAACATTTTGAGGCTCGTAAAGATATTTTATTAATTTCTAAAAAAACAGATGCATTTATTTCAAATATACATAATAATGAATTGAGTAAAGAGAACATTAAAGTGATTAAATCTGATTTGAAAATGATGAAAACGTATACTGAATACTCACCTTGGTGGGTTATACTTATGATTTCAGTTTCTTTGGGTTTAGGAACAATGGTTGGTTGGAAAAGAATAGTTGTTACTATCGGAGAGAAAATAGGCAAATCTCATTTAACCTATGCACAAGGTGCTACTGCCGAAATAATTGCAGCCAGTACAATTGGTGTTTCAACATGGCTGGGCCTACCTGTTAGTACTACACATGTATTATCTTCCGGTATCGCGGGTTCAATGGTTGCAGGTAAAGGCAAGAATAATTTGCAAATGAAAACGGTTCAGAACATCGCTATAGCCTGGTTGGTAACACTTCCTGTTACGATTCTCATGTCGGGTGTATTATTTTTATTATTAAGATTGATATTAGGATAAAAAATTGTTTACTTTTGCCCGCTTATTTAAAATGACTTATTTATGATGGATTTCTTGCATCTATTACTCGATTTTGTTTTACATATTGATAAATACCTGAATGAATGGGTTACTACCTATCAAACCTGGACATATCTCATTTTGTTTATCATTATTTTTTGTGAAACGGGTTTGGTGGTAACACCTTTTCTCCCGGGTGATTCGCTGTTATTTGCAGCAGGAGCAATTGCTGCTCTCCCTGGTAATCCTTTAAATGTTGTATTTTTGATCTTCATTTTGCTTATTGCAGCTTTTTCGGGCGATAACACCAACTTTTTTATTGGACATCTGATCGGGAAAACAGTATACGAGAAAAACTATAAACTTATCAAACGTGATTATTTAGACAAGACCCATGCCTTTTACGCAAAGCATGGAGGTAAAACATTGATTATTGCACGTTTTATGCCCATTATCAGAACCTTTGCCCCATTTGTTGCTGGTGTTGGCGAAATGAAATATCTACGTTTTATTTTATTTAGTATTATTGGAAACCTTTTATGGGTAATTTCTTTCATTCTTGCAGGATACTTTTTTGGTAACATTGAATTTGTGAAGAAAAACTTTAGCCTCGTAATTCTTCTTATTATTTTTAGTTCGCTGATACCCCCAGTTTTTGCAATCATTAAACAACAGCTTCAAAAGAAGTAATTTTTCAAGCAAATGAGAAGATTAAGATCTACTACGCATGGTCATATAAACAAGCTAAGTGCTGCAGGCTTATTAATTACGTTGGGTATCGTTTATGGTGACATAGGTACTTCTCCATTGTATGTGCTTAAGGCAATCATTGCGGGCACTTCAATTATTGATAAAAATAATATTTTTGGTGCTTTATCCTGTGTAATCTGGACTTTAACATTACAATCAACCGTAAAATATATTATTATAACATTACGTGCTGATAATAAGGGTGAAGGTGGTATTTTTTCACTCTTTGCATTGATTCGTAAAAGAGCTAAATGGGCTTATGTTTTTGCCCTCATCGGAGGTTGCGCCTTATTAGCAGATGGCATCATTACACCTGCCATTACCGTTACTTCTTCCATAGAAGGACTTCGGATGATTATCCCAAATGTGAATGTAATCCCAATTGTTATCATTATCATTACTTTTCTTTTTGTAATTCAACAATTTGGAACCAAATTTTTGGGTAAATCTTTTGGGCCTATGATGTTTATCTGGTTTTCTATGCTTGCAGTATTGGGCATTTCACAAATATTATATTATCCTGCTATATTTCATGCTTTCAATCCCTATTATGCCTATAAATTTTTAGCCGAAAATCCAAATGGATTTATCTTATTGGGAGCTGTTTTCCTGTGCACTACCGGTGCTGAAGCTTTGTATTCAGATTTGGGGCATTGTGGTATTAAAAACATCAGAATGACCTGGGTATTTGTTAAAACTACGTTGATATTAAATTACCTTGGACAAGGTGCCTGGATCTTATCACACCCGGAACCATTGGTAAGATCGGTAAATCCATTTTTCGCCATTATGCCTTCCTGGTTTCTGATTATAGGAATTATAATTTCTACCATAGCTGCAGTTATTGCCAGTCAGGCATTGATAAGTGGCTCATTTACATTAATCAGCGAAGCTATTTCATTAAATTTCTGGCCCAAGGTTAAAATAAATTATCCTACAAATATCAAAGGACAGATGTATGTTTCAAGTATTAATTGGTTACTATGGGCAGGTTGTTTGTTTGTAATCTTTTATTTTAAGGAATCGTCGAATATGGAAGCAGCTTATGGGCTCGCCATCACCATTACAATGCTAATGACAACTTTCCTTTTGAGTATTTACCTGCATTATCTTCATATTCCAAAATACATCATTTCCTTTTTTCTGCTAATTTATTTATCGATAGAAGGTGCTTTTTTAATAGCAAATCTTCATAAATTTATCCATGGTGGTTGGGTTTCTTTATTAATTGCCAGTATTTTATTTATTGTAATGTATGTATGGTTCAGGGGTAGAAGGATTAAAAATAGCTTTATCGAATTTGTGCATATTCAAAAATACCTGGAAATTTTAAAAAGCCTGCACAATGATGAGTCCATCCCCAAGTATTCTACAAATTTAGTTTACATAACCAGAGCAAAACGTAAAACGGAAATTGAATCGAAGATCATGTATTCAATCTTCAATAAGCAGCCCAAGAGGGCTGATGTGTATTGGTTGATTCATGTTGATATTGTGGATGAACCTTACGAAATGAGTTATGCTGTTAATAATTTGATTCCCAAAATATTGTACCGCATTGATTTGAAGTTAGGGTTTAAGGTTCAGCCGAGGGTTAATCTTTATTTCCGTCAGGTGATTGAAGAAATGGCGAAAAATAATGAAATCGACCTTTCCAGTCATTATCATTCACTCCGTCAGTATAATATCCTGGCTGATTTTAGATTTGTAATCATTGACCGTATCCAGAATTATGATTTTGATTTCGCACCTTTCAAGCAATTTTTAATGAATTTGTATTCTTTTGTTAAGAGATTTGGTATTACCGAAGTTCGTTCCCTCGGATTGGATACCAGCAATGTTATCATCGAACAGGTCCCCTTAGTTATTGATAATAAGGCGAAATCGGAGTTGGTAAGGCATAAATAGAGAGCCTGGAGTACTTGGAGTGTATTTAGTACTTTTAGTTTTTTGAGATTTTTTTGCTTTATAGGTGGCTTTTGATTCTTAGTATCTCATATATATCAAAATAAGTTTAAGGATTCCGCTTAAAATGTTTCATTTCCATTGGAATGACGAACGAAAGTTCTACATATCCCATATAATTTCCATTTTCGTACCAGGGCGTCTGATAAATCAGTTTTTTAATTCCGTTTTTTTCGATGGTGTAGGCGTTGGTGTTTTCGTTGCATAACATGGCTGCTAACATTGATTTTGCTGGTTCAGGATGGCAGTTCAAAACATTGTCACCGATCAAATGCTCAGCTCCATACTTTTCGAAGGTAGCTGCCGATTTTTTGTTCATATATATTATTTTACCATCTTTATCGCATACAGTAACAGCTATAGGTAACTCTTCATACCAATTGATTTCCATAGATTCAGGATATTTATTTAGTTGGATTTGTGATGTAATCTAAATTTTTGAGATTGATTGCATTAGAGTACTAGGTTTTAAGGCTAAAATATATTATTTCAATTAATTAACCTAGAATTTCTTAAATGCAAAGATAAATTATTTTGAAATGAGAATTTTTTTTTATTTTATTTAAAATAAATAATCTAAAAAATAGGAGGAATTGATTTTTGCTATTTTAGCTGAAATTGGGAATTTTTATCATCATTTAACGTATTTAAACACATAATCTGGCATAGTATTTCTAAAAATTGCTTAGGTTTGCATATTAAATCAAGAGATAAGTGAAAAAGATCTATCAATTTATTATAAAACTATATTTAGGACCTTTGGTGATGACTTTTTTCATTGCCTTATTTATCCTTTTGATGCAGTTTTTATGGAAATACATTGATGATTTTGTAGGTAAAGGATTGGAATGGTACATTATTGCACAGTTAATGTTTTATGCTTCTGCTACTTTTGTCCCATTGGCATTGCCTTTGGCAATATTACTTTCTTCATTAATGACTTTTGGCAATTTAGGAGAGAAATACGAATTGACAGCTATAAAAGCCGCTGGGATTTCGCTAAGAACAATCATGAAACCATTGATTATAATGTCTATTGTCATCAGCGGCATCGCATTTTATTTTTCGAACAATGTGATGCCTTATGCCAATTTAAAATTTAAAACCTTACTATACGATGTACAATCTAAGAAACCTGCTGTAAATATTCAGGAGGGGATGTATTACGATGGTATTGATGGCTATATTATTAAAGTTGGGAAAAAAGACAGAGACGGGAAAACCCTGCACAATATTATGATTTATGATCATACCGAAAGAAGTGGAAATTCAAAACTAACCATTGCCAAATCAGGGAAAATGGAAGTTACTGCCGATAATCGATTCCTCTTTTTTACTTTATATGAGGGCAATAACTACAACGAAGATTTAAGTTCTTATGAAAATATATTGAAACGCCCGATGATAAGGACAAGTTTTAAAGAAGAATTTCGAAGGTTTGATTTGTCGGCCTTTGCTTTTTCAAAAACCAACGAAGGCTTGTATAAAAATCATTTTCAGATGCTTAATTTAAAACAATTAGGAGAAACTGAAGACACCTTAAAGATTGGGTTAAAAATTAAAAAGACAGAATTTTACGCTAATACAATGAAACGCTTTCAATATTTTTCGAGGCAATATGATAGTATAGCTAAGCCCAAATTAGATACACTGGCCAGACTCAAGAACAACTTTGTTTTAAATATAGATAGCAACCGTAAAAGTCTAGTCATCGAAAATGCATTACAATCGGCTCGTGGTGCTAAAAACGAAATTGATTACTGGACCATTGATTTTAAAGACAGTGAAGAATACATTCGCCGTTTTGATATTGAATGGCAACGTAAATTTACACTTTCTATCGCCTGCCTGATATTGTTCTTTATTGGTGCTCCCTTGGGAACCATCATTCGTAAAGGTGGTTTTGGTTTGCCGGTTGTAATGTCTGTCTTCTTCTTCGTAATTTTTCATATTATTTCCATGATAGGCGAAAAATCAGCCAGAGAAGGCGTATTGGATGCTTTTTCAGGAATGTGGCTTTCGTCACTGGTTTTTTTACCAATAGGTATATTGTTAACCTTTAAAGCAACAACAGACTCACCCCTTTTTGATAGTGATGTTTGGTTGCGCTTTTTTAAAAAACTTGCAAACAAGGTGAAAATTAGGAATTAGGAAGAGAATAGTTACAGTACGATGGAGTGATGAGACAAAGAGACTGAGAGACAAAGAGACTGAGAAATTGGGCGAATTATAGCCGGAGCGAAAAGGCGAATGGATAATTGAGAAATTTAGGAAAAATAGAACTCAATGTATCTTCGTGATCTCCTTATCTCTGTGGTTAAAAAAGATTTCAGAGAACGAAAACTCAATAATAATGATGTTTTTTATGAGATGCTTCACTTCGTTCAGCATGACAAAAGAAAGAATACACAAAATCCATTAACTAATAACCCAATAACCAATAATCCAATCAATGAACATCCTTCAGCTCTGCAATAAACCACCTTATCCACCGCTTGAAGGTGGGTCGATGGCTATGCATGCGATTACGCAAGGATTGATAGATAAAGGGCATCAAGTGAAAGTGCTTGCAGTGAGTAGTTTTAAAAATAGGGTTACTGCTGAATCTTTACCTGAATGGTATGTGCAAGCATGCAAATTCGAAGCTGTTTTTGTTGATTTAAAAGTAAAACCTTTGGCTGCATTTTTGAATTTGTTTTCTTCTGAATCCTATCACGTACAACGTTTTATCTCTAATGAATTTGAAAATAAACTTAAAACAATACTTCAGCAGCAAAGCTTTGATATTGTTCAATTAGAAACGTTGTATCTAACACCTTATATTTCAGTTATCCGCAAGTATTCCAATGCAAAAATTATTCTACGTTCGCACAATGTGGAACATCTTATCTGGGAAAGAATAGCTGCAGGTGCTAAAAATCCTTTTAAAAAATGCTATCTGAAACATTTAGCTGCTACTTTAAAAAATTATGAAATTGCAGCATTGAACAAATATGATGGAATTCTTGCTATTTCCAACACCGATGCTACTACTTTCAAACAATTGGGATGCAACATTGCCCTGAGTTGTATTTCATTTGGTGTGGATATCGAAAAATATTCAATGGATAGCAATTCTTCCTCATCTGATTTATTTCATATCGGTGCAATGAATTGGATACCGAATCAACAGGGTATACATTGGTTTTTAGAAAATGTATGGCCATTGATCCATCAGGAAAACCCTGATTTGAAATTTTACCTGGCAGGTAGAACTATGCCAAAATGGCTTTTGCTTTCTGATTATCCTAAGGTTGAAATCCTCGGAGAAGTGGAAGATGCAAAGACATTTATTCAATCCAAAGGCATCATGATAGTTCCTTTGTTTTCAGGTAGTGGTCTCAGGATTAAAATGATAGAAGCCATGGCCATGGGTAAAGTGGTGATTACAACCAGTATCGGAGCCGAAGGTATCAATATTCGCAATCACGAAAATTGTAGGGTGGCGGATACTATCGATGAATTTAAAATGGCTGTTATTGAAATGCTTCATAATCAAGAAAAAAGAAAACGCATAGCCCAAAATGCACGAAAACTGATCGAAAAAGAACACGATAATGTTGTGTTGACAGATAAATTAATTGCTTTTTATAAGCAAATAAGGTTGGAGGATTAATATGAAGTTATTCGTTGTTTTATCCAGGGTTCCTTTTCCTTTAGACAAAGGTGATAAATTAAGAGCTTTTAATTTTATCCGCCATCTGTCAGCTTATCACGATATTTATTTATGCTGCTTGAACGAAAACTCTTTACATCCTGAGGCAATTGCAAAAATTCAACCTTATTGTAAAGAAATTCATATTGTCAAATTATCTAAAGCAGGGATTGTTTTCAATCTTTTTAAAGCTTTTTTTAATGGCAAGCCTTTTCAGATTGGCTACTTTTACAGTTCAAGGGCTCAGCAACAAATCAACGACCTCATTACAAAGATAGAACCCGATCATATTTTCTGCCAGCTATGTCGTATGGCTGAATATGTGAAAGAACTTCATATCCCGAAAACGATAGACTATCAGGATGTTTTTTCTTATGGTGTAAAACGGAGATTAATGACAGATGCATTTTACCTAAAGCCTTTGTTGCATTCTGAATACAAGCGTATGCTGAAATACGAAGCAAGCATTTTTGAATGCTTCGACCATAAAATAATTATTTCTGAAACAGATAGAAATTTGATCCCTCACACACAGAAGCAAGAAATTCATGTTTTACCCAATGGTGTTGATGTTTCCTATTATCATGCTATTCATTCTCAAAAGGCATATGATATTTTGTTCACGGGTAATATGGCTTATCCTCCCAATATAGATGCCTGCCAGTTTCTTGTGAACGAAATTATGCCATTGGTATGGACTATATATCCGGAAGTAAAAGTAATGTTGGCAGGTGCCAGTCCGCATGTATTGGTTAAAAAGTTGCAGTCTGAAAAAGTCGAAGTTACCGGTTGGGTTGAGGATATGCGGAAATGCTATGCACAATCAAAAATATTTATTGCTCCCATGCGAATAGGGACTGGTCTTCAGAACAAATTGCTGGAAGCCATGGCCATGCAGCTGCCTTGTATTACAACACCACTGGCAAATGATGCATTGAAAGCTATCGAAAATGAGGCTGTTTTAATCGGAGATACGGCTGAAGAATTAGCTCAGCATATTGTTTTTTTATTGGAAAATGAAAATAAAAGCAATGAAATGGCTTTGAATTCACTTAATTTTGTAACAGCTAATTTTAGTTGGAAGAACAACATTGAACAACTGGATAAAATAATTAGCAATACATAGTAACCATGGATCAACAGCAAGCCGAAAAACGAATCAACGATTTGGTTGAGCAATTGAATGCACATAATTACAATTATTATGTATTGGATCGACCCAGTATTACTGATTTTGAATTTGACTGCCTGCTTCAGGAACTCAGCCTGCTTGAGCAGCAATATCCTGTATTGCTCCGTTCCGATTCACCCAGCTTAAGGGTAGGAGGTGAGATTATCAAATCTTTTCAGCAAGTAAAACATTCCTATCCCATGCTTTCGTTGGGAAATACTTATTCCGAAGAAGAAATTAAAGATTTTGACAGCCGTATCAGAAAACTGATTGACAACGAATTTGAATATGTATGTGAACTGAAATACGATGGAGTAGCCATCGGACTTACCTACGAAAATGGGCGTTTAATCAGGGCTGTTACAAGGGGTGACGGTATACAGGGAGATGATGTAACGGCCAATGTAAAAACTATACGGAGCATTCCTTTACAACTTAAAGGTGATTATCCTCCCTTATTCGAAATCCGTGGAGAGATTTTACTGCCTCATGCCGGTTTTGAGAAAATGAATTTAGACAGAATCGAAATAGGAGAGGAGGCCTTTGCCAATCCACGCAATGCTGCTTCAGGAAGCCTCAAAATGCAGAATTCAAAAGAAGTGGCCCGTCGTCCCCTTGATTGTTTTTTATATTTCCTGCAAGGCGAAATGCTGCCTTTTCAGTTTCATTACGAAAATCTGATCAAAGCAAAAGAATGGGGTTTTAAAATCCCCAATTACATGGTAAAATGTAAAACACTGGAAGAAGTTTTTGATTTCATCAACTATTGGGACAAAGCCCGTAATGAATTGAGTTTTGATATCGATGGCATCGTGATCAAGGTCAACGATATGAATCAGTGGAAGAAACTGGGTTTTACAGCAAAGTCCCCACGTTGGGCCATAGCTTATAAATTTAAAGCTGAAAAGGTAGTTTCCGTACTTTTGTCTATTGATTTTCAGGTGGGACGAACAGGCACGGTTACACCGGTTGCCAATCTGAAACCTGTTCAACTGGCCGGTACCGTCGTAAAAAGAGCATCGTTGTACAATATCGATTTTATTCAGAATATGGATATTCGTATCGGTGATATGGTTTATGTGGAAAAAGGAGGAGAGATTATTCCAAAAATTGTAGGTGTTTTATTGGAAAAGCGTCCTCTAAATACCCTAGCTTTTGAATTTATTACCCAATGTCCTGAGTGTAATAATCCACTGATTAGGAAAGAAGGAGAAGCAGCTTATTTTTGTCAGAACGAAAACGATTGCCCGCCCCAAATCAAAGGTAAATTGACGCATTTTATCCATCGCAAAGCCATGAATATCGACAGTCTGGGCGAAGGTAAGATAGAAATGCTGTACGACAATGGTTTGCTTAAAGATGCTGCCGATTTATACGATCTTGGCTATGATAATCTGATAGGCCTCGAAAAAATGCTGACTACTACCGATGAAAAAAAACAAAAGAAGTTAAGTTTTCAGGAAAAGACGGTTGCCAATATTTTAAATGGAATAGAGGCATCCAAAAGCGTTGGTTTCGAGAGGGTTTTGTTTGCCCTGGGCATCCGTTATGTAGGCGAAACGGTTGCCAAAAAGCTGGCTGTACATTACCGAAATATTGAGCAATTAATACTTGCAGACTTTGAAGATTTAAAGACCGTAGAGGAAATCGGCGAAAAAATTGCAGTAAGCATCATCGATTTTTTCAAGCAAGAGAAAAACCTTGAAATTATCAAGCGCTTACAACAAAAAGGCCTGCAGTTTGAACTGATTTCAAACCCAGTAGATCTTATATCCAACGCATTAGCAGGAAAATCTATTGTAGTGAGTGGTGTATTTGAACAGTTTTCGCGCGATGAACTCAAACTGGCTATTGAGCAACATGGAGGGAAAAACTTAAGTGCTATTTCTTCTAAAACCGATTATGTGCTGGCCGGTGATAAAATGGGCCCCGAAAAACGCAAGAAAGCAGAAGCATTACACATACAGATTATTTCGGAGGCAGAGTTTTTGGAAATAATTCGACATTAAATATAAAGGGCTGAATTTATTCGTTCAGTTTTTTTTACCGTAAACTTTTTGTTTGTTACCTTTTACTGATTATTGTTTTTTTTTGGTTTGTTTTGTATTACTTTTATACCATTATTAATTAAAAGTATAAAGTGATGAAAAAAATTACGCTGTTTACTTTCATTATAATTTTGATTTCAAATCAAAGTTTTTCGCAAGTTCAAATTCCGGTTTCTGATACGCTTTCAATCAATAATATTAAAACCTTGGCTTGGACAACTGGAACTCAATTTACAAACTTTACGGGTCCTTATTACCAATATCCTAATGGTAGTGGAAAAAATACAATTTATTGTAGTAGTTTGTGGTACGGTGGTAAAGATAATTTAGGAAACTTACATTTTGCTGGGGAAAGGTATAACCAAGTTGGCTTTGATTTTTGGACCGGTCCATTAAAAACAAATGGAACGGCTGCTACTGATCCTGCAACATCATCTTCATGGAATAAATTGTGGAAAATCAATAAACAAGATTTGACAAATTATCTTAATAGTAGTGCATACCCTAATAATCCGCCAACTTATGTATTAAATTGGCCGGCACATGGAGATACTTCTTTACAGCAAAGTTATCAATTAGCTCCTTTTATTGATGTAAATAACAATGGTATATATGAACCTTTTTTAGGCGATTATCCTAAGATTTATGGTGATCAATGTTTGTTTTTCATTATTAATGACCAAAAGACCCATCATGAATCTCAAGGTATTCCTCTTGGACTTGAAATTCATGTTTTTGCGTATGCATTTAATACCCCATCTGATTCAGCACTTTATAATTCGATTTTTTATAAATATAAAATCATTAATCGTTCATCAACTACTTATAATAATTTTTATATAGGCTTATTTACAGATTTGGATATAGGTTATGCTTTTAATGATTATGTTGCCTGCGATGTCGAAAGAGCAAGCTATTATGCTTATAATGCAACTCCTTCTGATGCTGTATATGGGAATTACCCGCCAGCACAAGGCGTAACGATATTAGGCGGTCCCAAAATGGATGCAGACGGTATCGATAATCCAATGGGTGGATGTAATTATAGTGTGAATGGAACATACTTTGGCGATAATATTATAGACAATGAACGATTGGGAATGTGTAGGTTTGTGTATTATAATAATGATAATAATCCTATTAATGGTGAGCCTACTGTTGATACAAATTCTTATAATTATTTGAGTGGATATTGGAAAAATGGACAGCCTATGAAATGGGGTGCTGATGGAGTAAATACAACATCCACTTCTACGACAAGATTTATGTTTCCTGGCTTATCAGATACATTAAACTGGGGTAGCGGTTGCGGATTAAGACCTACACCTAATGATTGGTCTGAAGTCGATTTGCAAAATGCACCTGGAGATAGGCGTGGATTGGCATCAATGGGGCCATTTACTTTTAATGCCGGAGCTACACAATATGTTGATGTAGTGTATACAACTGCTACTAGTTATAGTTTTAAATCATCTTCAACTTCTGTAGATGTATTAAAACAACGAATAGACCATATTCGTGACTTTTATCTCAATAATCCATCTGTATTTCTGGACAATGTGAGTGTTGCAGAAAAGAAAGCCTTGCAATTTAAAATTTATCCAAATCCTTCTTCAGATTATCTATATATCGAAGGAAACGGATTGATGAAATCAATTTTTACAATTTTTAATATCGTTGGGCAATCCGTTAAAACCGGCAATTTAGAAAGTAATACTTCAAAAATAAATATCGCCAACTTGAATGCTGGTATTTACTTCATTCAATTAAAAACAGAAGATAAATCAAAAACCATTAAGTTTGTTAAAAGATAAGGTTGTATTTACTAATATTGTGGATAATCACACATAATATGAAATTATAAGCAGTTTTTTTAACACATTGATACAAAGATCATTGAGATGCAATGAGAAAATTTGCTTTTTTCTAGGTGAACTCTGTGTCTCTGTGGTTTTATATTTTTT
>CAZCBG010000041.1:0-22954 GCA_964496885.1 uncultured Bacteroides sp.
ACTCAATTGAGTGTGGATGGGAGTTTGTACAACGACAATGCCACGGCGGGAGCATTGACATTAAAGGCAGATGGAGGTGTTCACCCTACGGCTTCGTTAAAAAATAATACTGCAAGTGTAACGGCTACGGTAGAACAATATATAGCTTCAGCAGACTGGCTTGCTCCCGCTGATGGATGGCATTTGCTTTCTTCTCCTGTTGAGAATCAAAATATTTCTGGTAGTTTTACGCCAACAGGAAGTGGAAACGATTATGATTGTTTTGCCTGGGACGAAGCCAGCTATACATGGTTCAATCAAAAAGATGTAAATAATCATTTAAGTACTTTTGTCCCGGGTTCGGGCTATTTAGTAGCTTACCAACAAGCAGGAACTAAAACATTTTCGGGCAATCTGAATGCTGCCAATCTAACTGAAAATTTAAGCTTTGCCAATGCTATTGCTAATCTACAAGGCTTTAACCTTATTGGTAATCCATTTCCTTGTGCAATAAATTGGGGAACCGGAAGCTGGATTAAATCCAGTATTGAAAACTCTGCAAAAGTATGGGATGCTAATGGTAAAAATTATATTGATGTTACACTGCAAGATACTCCTAATAGATATGTAATTCCAGCCATGCAAGGGTTTTTTGTAAGAGCAACTGAAAATATTCCATCTCCCAGTATTGTCATCCCGGCTGATGCCAAAGTGCATAGCAGTCAAGGATTTTACAAAACAACCAACGATATGTTGATTATGAAGGTTTCAAAAGACAATGCTACAGTTTATGATAAAGCTGCCATCAGCTTCAATAGCTTATCAACAAATTTATATGACCCCACTTATGATGCTTCAGAAATGCAAACATTTGGAGATGCACCTGGTTTGTATTCAATGCTTACTACCGGCGAAAAATTATCCATCAATACTATACCACTTCCTACTGTAAATACCATGGTAAGTTTGGGATTTATTGCCGGAACTAACGCTAGCTATACATTCAATGCTTCTAATCTGGCGAATATTTCTTTCACACATCCTATTATATTGGAAGATACAAAAACAGGTTTGATTCAGGATTTATTTCAAAATCCCATTTATCATTTTACAGCAAGTACTACCGATAGTGCCAATCGTTTTATATTGCATTTTAACGCAGCTTCAATGTCCATTCCCGAAAATGGGATGAACAATATATTGGCTTATTGCAACAATGGTCAGCTTATGGTAAGCAGTAATTCAGTTATTAAATCCATAGAAATCTACAACGAAATTGGTCAGCAATTGGTTGTATACAAGGTTAATGGGAATAACTTCAGCACAAAAATAAGTGGCAAGGTACAGCTCTTAAGAATTCTAACGAACCAAGGCGTGATGGTTAAAAAAGTAGTCGGGCTTTAAATTGATTGCTTATAAAAATGTTTAATTAAAAAATATTTATCTCCGGTACAATGGTATACACTCTACCGGATTTATCACAAAATTACAAATGAAAAAGAGAATTATAGTATCAGTCTTCCTTTTTGTTTTAGGGTTTTCTGTGCTTGATGCAAATGCACAACCTATTCCGGGAAACACTGGCGGGCATGGAACCCAGGGTAATCAACCTGGTGGTGCACCCCTCGATGGCGGTTTATTTCTTATTTTGCTGATGGCCGCCGGCTATGGAGGCAGATACCTTTATGCTGCAAGGGAGAAAAGTAAAGAAGAAAGCTTGTAGAAGGAGTGAAGGGGGTACTTTAGGCACTATAAACGCGCTATCTATCTGAGAATAAATGCTGCAAAATTAAAACATCAAAAATTTACGGTCGATGCTGTGAATCCATATAAATTGTTTAATTTTGACACTTCATTCAAAAACAGAAAGTTTTGAAAATCAAAAACAATATTCCTAATTTTATAACCCTACTCAACTTATTTTGTGGTTGTTTGGCAATCGTTGCTGCATTTAAATCAAATCTTGTCCTGGCTTCCTATCTGGTGTTTGCTGCTGCTTTTTTTGATTATTTAGACGGAACTGCAGCCCGCATTTTAAAGGCTCATTCTGAAATCGGTAAACAACTGGATTCACTGGCCGATATGGTAAGCTTTGGCGTAGTTCCGGCTATTATTGCTTTTCAACTATTGAATCAATATGCTGCAGATGTTCCTTTGTTTGTAAATTTTAGGTTTATCTTGTATACCCCTTTTTTAATTGCCTTGTTTTCGGCCCTTCGGCTGGCTAAATTTAATATCGACGATCGGCAGACGATTTCTTTTCTGGGTTTACCCACACCGGCCAATGCTATTTTCTGGGCTTCAGCACCCATGATTATAGAATATGCCAGCCCCGGGTCATTCCATTTTCTCCAGTTGTTTATAGCTACTTTGTTTACCAATCCTTATGTATTGCTCGGACTTTCAATAGTGCTGTCCGTATTGCTGGTGGTTGAACTTCCGCTTTTTTCACTCAAATTCACCGATTTTAAATGGAAGCACGATAAAGTAAGAATACTTTTCTTAATCTGCTCCTTTATCTTGCTGATCATTTTTAACATGGCTGCCTTGCCTGTTATTATTGTATTATACATCGTTTTTTCTATTATCCATCAATATTTACTGTAAGTAATTAATCACAAAACAAATATAATTTTTTATGAATTTCAAAGCAGAAATTGACGTAATGCCCTTAAAAGCGTTGTTAGACCCTCAAGGAAAAGCAGTAACTTCCAGCATGAAAAACCTGGGTTTACCTACGATTACCAATGTCCGCATCGGTAAACACATCAGTATGGAAGTAGAAGCCGATACTAAAGAAGCTGCTTCTAAAATGGTAGAAAAAGCCTGTAAAGAATTGCTTCACAACCCTATCATGGAGGGTTTTGAATTTCACGTGGTGGAGTTATAAATCATAGTATACTCTTTTGTCATTCCAAGCGTTAGCGAGGAATCTCAATTAAATATTGAATTCTGTTTTAGTAGATGCTTCACTTCGTTCAGCATGACAAAAAAGAGTGCATTGGACAAAAGAAAAAGCAAATGGCAATAAAGAATTTAGAGAACAAAGGAAAGCGTTCATAAAAAATTGATTAAATGAGAAAAAGTATTGATTAACAAATAATTGAAGTAAAGCACACGAACAGAAACACAATAAATTATGCAAATATTTGTTTAGTCATACATAATTCTCTTTTGTCATTCCGAGCGTAAGCGAGGAATCCCATGAAGCAATTAACTGTAAATGAAACCAATAGGTCTACATAATTATTTCATTTATATTTTGACTAATAAATCGAAAGATGTTTTATATATTGGAGTAACGAATGATGTAAAAAGAAGAATCTATGAACATGAATTAGATTCAAAAAATGAAAAAGAGACTTTTGCAGGGAAGTATAATTGTATTTATTTAATTTATTGGGAACGTTTTGGTTATATAGATATGGCAATTGCAAGAGAAAAGCAACTTAAAGGATGGAAACGTAGTAAAAAGGAAGCATTAATTAATGAGTTTAACCCTGAATGGCGATTTTTAAATGATGTAATCTGATCTTTCTATTATAATTCCGAGCGATTGCGAGGAATCAATTAAATATAGAATTCTGCTTTATGAGCTGCTTCACTTCGTTCAGCATGACAAAAATTGAGTACATTAAACAAAAGACAGTCTACTTAACAAAAGATAAAACAAAAGAAAATTACAATAAAAACTATATACAATTTATATAAATTTAACTCCTTATATTATCTTTATTAAAATAGTTATTTGAATATTTTTAATTTTGCCTTTACATATATAAATACTATGAATATTTACAAAAAAATACGTAAGAAAAGCATTTCCAGTATCTTACTACTGGCATTTGCTTTGCTTACATCGCAAGGGTTTTCGCAAATTAAAAGTCCCGTAAAATGGAGCTTTACTGTAAACCAAAATACACCTTCAACGGCTGAACTGATTATTACAGCCAACATTGAGAAAAAATGGCATTTGTATTCTCAGTACATGGAAGAAGGAGGCCCCATTGTGACCAGTTTTGTGTTCAACAAAGACAAAGCTTACAAACTCGATGGCAAAACATCTGAGCCCAAACCGCATGCTGAATACGATGAGATGTTTAAGATGACTGTAAAATATTTTAACGATAAAGCCATCTTTAAACAAAAAATCAAAATACTCAGCAATCAGGATTTTACGGTAAAAGGGAGTTTCGAATACATGGTATGCAACGAAGGAAGCTGTATTCCATTTCAGGATAATACCTTCGAATTCAAGATAAAAGGCAATCCAGATGCAGTAAAAACCGCTCAGGATATTACAGTTGCCAACCCCGATACACTCAAAAAAGAAATTACTAAACCTGATTCGGCAACATCTAAAACAGATTCAAGCGTCGTTACAGCTAAAACTATAGCTAGCAATCCATTGACAGCAAATGGGAAGCCAGTATATATCATATTCCTGGCTGCTTTCCTGGCAGGATTGCTTACTTTGATAACCCCTTGTGTGTTTCCGATGATACCGATGACCATCAGCTTTTTTATGAAAAGCAATAAATCGCACAAAAAGGGAATGCAACAAGCCTATTTCTTTGGATTTTCCATCGTATTGATATTTGGAGGTCTGGGACTGCTACTTACATTGCTATTGGGGAAAGATGCCATGTATATCATCAGTACACACTGGATTCCCAATCTGCTCTTTTTTATGATATTCATGGTGTTTGCCCTTTCGTTCTTTGGTTTGTTTGAACTTACCCTTCCCAGTTCTCTTATCAATAAAGCAGATCACAATGCAGATAAAGGCGGATATATCGGTACTTTTTTTGTGGCCTTTACCACTGTACTGGTTTCGTTTTCATGTACAGGTCCTATATTGGGTGCCGCATTGATTGAACTTTCTTCCGGTTCCAACGACAGCATGGTTTTTCTGATTTCCATGATGGGCTTTGCCTTCGGATTTGCCATCCCATTTACACTCTTGGCAATGTTCCCTTCGGTATTAAGTAAATTAAAATCGGGCAGCTGGTTGAATACCGTTAAAATTGTATTTGGTTTTCTTGAAGTTGCCCTGGGTTTAAAGTTCCTGTCCATGGCCGATTTAGGTGCCAACTGGGGATTGTTGGACCGCGAAACCTTCCTTGCCTTGTGGATCGTTGTATTTACACTCTTAGGCTTTTATTTATTGGGTAAATTAAAATTCAAAGGTGATGCTGAAGTAGAAAAAATAAGTGTCTATCGTTTGATGCTGGCCATTGTAACTTTTGCGTTTGTTATGTATATGATACCCGGTATGTGGGGTGCTCCCCTGAAAAAACTCTCGGGTTATGTTCCACCGTTAACTACCCAGGACTTTGATCTCAACAGACTGATCGTTGAAAACAGCGGAGGAACCTCCCATAAAAGCGAGCTGGGCCCACGCAAATATACCGATAAGCTTCATTTACCAACAGGCTTCGAAGGTTTCTTCGACTTAAATGAGGCCAAGGCTTATGCTAAAAAAGTAAACAAACCTATTTTTGTTGATTTTACTGGTAAAACTTGCGCCAATTGCCGCGAAATGGAAGAAAATGTCTGGAATTCACCTGCAGTAAAAAAGATATTGACCGAAAAATATGTAATGGTGGCATTGTATGCCGATGCTAATTTTATTGATTTACCCGAAAATGAATGGGTTACTACCAAAGAAGGCAAGGTGATTAAAAAACTGGGTTCTAAAAACCTGAATTTTCAGATTACCCGTTTCAATATCAATGCACAGCCTTACTATGTTTTGATGGATGCTGATGAAAATGTATTAACTGTAGAAAACAAATCCTACGATAAAACGGTTGAAAACTTTGTGAAGTTTTTAAACGATGGATTAGTTGCATTTGAGAAAAAGGGGAAGTAGTTATTTAATTATTGGTTATTAAGTTATTGGATAATCGCCAGTTAAATTCTTAATTCCCAATTTCTAATTCCTAAATATAAATATTCACCAATTAGGTTCTATGAGAAATGAAAGTTTTTTAAGCAACTTCTCGCCGGTTTTAAAACTGATGAGTCTGGTAGTTATCATTATTATCTGCGGTTTTATATTTAATTTACTGGGAATCGTAATAGCCATCCCTTTCTGGGGAAAAGCATCTATCATGGCTTTAACAGGAAGTATCAATTTCGACTTTAAAGATCATATCAACTTTTTTAAATACTTGCAAATCGTAAATGAAATCGGAATGTTTGTGGTTCCAAGCGTTTTATTTGCTTTTTTAGTAAGCAAAAGTATTGGCGTTTATCTGAAAATTAAACACTTACCTCGTCTTTATACGTTAATAGCCGGATTATTGGTAATTGTTGTTTCCATGCCCTTTATCAGTTGGTTGATCAGCATCAACGAAATGATGCATTTACCACCTGCCTTATCAGGGATTGAAGAATGGATGCGTAAATCAGAAGACAGTGCCGAGGTTTTTACAAAAGCTTTTCTGGAAGGAAGTAGCTTTCAGTTGCTACTGCTCAATTTGCTTATGATTGCCGTTTTACCGGCTATTGGAGAAGAATTTTTGTTCAGGGGCGTATTAATTAAATTGTTGAGGGACTGGTTTGGAAATGCACATTTTGCCATCATTTTTGCTGCTTTTTTATTCAGTGCCATTCATTTGCAGTTCTTTGGCTTCCTTCCCCGTTTTGTGTTGGGATTATTGTTGGGCTACCTGTATTATTTCAGCAAGAATTTATGGGTTCCCATTGCTGCACATTTTTTCAACAACGCCTCGGCTGTCATCGCTTCATTTTTAAACAATCGAAAAATTGTACAAACCGATATTGATTCCCTGGTAAGTGCCAAGGGTGATTATATACTCATCATCCTAAGTTTCGTACTAACTTTAGTGTTGATGATTAGCATTTACAAAAGGGAAAAGCATACAAAAGAGAAGGAAAGTAATCAGTCCTTACCATTAGCATAATTCATAAAAAGTTTATTTTTCTACTTTGCGGCAAGCGGAAGTGATATTAATGGAACTGCTTTTTTTTAACTGAGTACAGGCACATTATTAAAAACCGAAGACGGCTCTCCCTGATAATTTAAATAAGAAATGTATTTCTTTGTTTTTGCGGAGAGGGTGGGATTCGAACCCACGATACGCTTGTGGCGTATACACACTTTCCAGGCGTGCGCCTTCGACCACTCGGCCACCTATCCTTGATTCATAATAAAAACAAAAACTTCTCTTCTTTTTTAAAACAATAATGATAAAAATCAAAAGATTGTTTCAACCTATCAGACGGCTAAATTACAATAAAAAATGCAAATAAAAAATAAAAACTAAGAGCAGCTAAATGCTTCATAGAATATATCGCTATATAGTAAAAGATTTTATTCATTATCGTTCGTTAATTCACCCCTCAGCGAAATTTGCAGGTATTTTATTAATGTTTCATGGGATAAGTTTCTGCCTAAAAGAAACATCAGTTTAGCGATAGCAGATTCGGTGGTAATATCATAACCGCCAATCACACCAATCCTCCCAAGGTTGACACTGGTTTCGTATTTCCCTATTTCGACACTTCCCGATTTACATTGCGAAACATTTAAAATGATGATTCCTTTCTGGATAGCTTCTTCCAAAGCTTCTATAAACCATTTGTCGGTAGGGGCATTGCCCGAACCATAGGTTTCCATAACGACTGCTTTTAAGCCCTGAATGGAAAGTATGCTTTTTACTACATTTTCGGAGATACCAGGAAACAATTTTAAGATGGCAAGATTCTGATCCAACGCATAATGCACTTTTAGTTTTTTAAAATTGGGTTTCAGTATCAAATGATGTTTATATTTAATATGTACACCTACTTTTGCCAACGTTGGATAATTGCCCGAAACGAAAGCTTCAAAATTTTCGGCATTAAATTTATTGCTGCGGTTTCCTCTAAAAAGTTTATTCTCGAAACAAATACAGACTTCAGGAACCAAGGGTGTATCTTCTGATTTTGCTGCAGCTATTTCAATGGAATTTATAATATTATCCCGACCATCGGTTCTAACTACACCCAATGGAATTTGGGAACCCGTTAAAATAACAGGTTTGTTAAGATTTTCCAGCATAAAGCTAAGCATTGAAGCTGTAAATGACATGGTATCAGTGCCATGCAATACCACAAATCCATCATAGCTTTCATATTTTTCTTCAATAATTCCTGCTAATTTTATCCAGAAATCAGGATTCATATTTGAAGAGTCTATCAAGGGATCAAAACAATAAGAATCAATGTTGTAATTAAAATTCCTCAGGACAGGAATAGATTGATACAACAATTCCATATTAATAGGATGCAAAGCACCGGTTTCAGCATCCTTAATCATACCTATTGTACCACCTGTATAAATAACCAAAATAGAAGCTTTACTTTCCATATGAATGAACTGAGCGTTAGTAAAATATAAATTATTTTTTAGTGAGGTCTTTACTTTATTCCATTAAGAAATGCAGGCTGCTTAATATATTCAATGTTAAAGAGTTCCTGGGCATTTCTGGAAGTAATTTCGGCAACTTCCTCTATTGAGATTTCTTTCATTTCTGCAATTTTTTGCGCAATCAAAGCCAGGTAAGAACTTTCGTTCCTCAAACCTCTGTATGGAGAAGGAGTTAAATAAGGTGAATCCGATTCAAGAATGATATGCTCTAATCCAATGTGGTCGATAACTTTATCGAGACCTGAATTTTTAAAAGTAACCACTCCACCTATTCCAAGCTTGAAATCCATATCAATAATATCAATCGCCTGCTGATAGGAACCTCCAAAACAATGGAAAACCCCTTTTAAATTATCATCTTTTACTTCTTTGACAATTTCAATTGCTTCTTCAAATGAACTTCGGGTGTGAATGGCAATCGGTAAATTAAATTCTTTTGCCAGTTCTAATTGATAACGTAAAACAAACTCTTGCTCCTTATGAAAAGATTTATCCCAATGTAAATCTATCCCAATTTCACCGATCCCATAATATTTGTGAGTAAGCAATTCTTGCCTTACAATTAATAGTTCTTGCATATAATTGTCTTTAACCGAAGTGGGATGAAGTCCAATCATAGGAAACATTCGCTCAGGATAAATCAAGCACAATGCATTCATTTTGCCAATCGTTGTGCTATCGATATTAGGAAGCAAAAAATATGCTACATTATTCAGCAAAGCCCTGTCCACAACTTGCTGTATATCATCCTTATAATCTTCGAGATAAAGATGTGTATGCGTGTCAATGAGTACCATGATGCAAAAATAGATTAATTTTTTATTTTAATTATTTATAATTTTGTAAAAAAAATAAAATTTTGAAAATTCTTGTGATCAGATTTAGTTCAATAGGAGATATTGTTCTTACAACTCCTATCGTCAGATGCTTAAAAATGCAACTGCCAGATGCTGAAATCCATTATCTTACAAAATTTTCATACACTGTTTTGTTGACAAATAATCCGTACATCCATAAAGTTCATAGCTTTAATCACAATCTTAAAGAAATCATTCATCAATTAAAGTCAGAAAATTTCGATTATATTGTTGATCTGCATAATAATATCAGAACAAAAATTGTAAAATTCTGTTTATTAAAACCAGGTTCTACCTTTAATAAACTCAATCTGAAAAAATGGCTGTTGGTCAACTTTAAGATAAATTTACTGCCTGCTGTTCATATTGTTGATAGGTATTTTAAGGCAGTTGAAAAATTAAATGTTAGCAACGATCATCAAGGGCTTGATTTTTTTATACCTGAAACTGAAAAAGTTACTATAAATGTTTTGCCATTTAAATTTCATCAGGGATATGTAGCCCTGGTCATCGGAGGTAAACATGTAACAAAACAACTTCCTGATACGCTACTAATCGAACTTTGCAGGAAATCAGAAATTCCTTTGGTATTATTAGGAGGTAAAGAAGATTACGAAAGAGCTGAGATTATAATAAGAACTTCTGCTATGCCCGATATTTTTAATGCCTGTGGTAGTTTTAATATTCATCAGACCGCTTCCATTATTGAACAATCTTTAAAAGTAATTACACCAGATACGGGTTTAATGCATATTGCTGCTGCATTTAATAAGGAAATAATATCAGTATGGGGCAATACCGTACCAGAATTTGGGATGTACCCTTATTTAGCTGAAAAGCATACTTCAGAAATCATCCAGGTGATAGGCTTAAAATGTCGTCCTTGTAGTAAAATAGGATTTAAATCCTGTCCTAAACAACATTTTCATTGTATGATGCAAATAGATATCAATCAACTACTAAAACATATTCAGAAATGACAGAAAATGCAAAAGCCTTTGAACGCTTGCTCAATATAATGGACACTTTAAGAGCGAATTGCCCCTGGGATAAAAAACAAACTTTAGAAAGTCTAAGATATTTAACCATTGAAGAGATGTATGAATTATCTGAAGCCATCATGGATAATGATCTGGATGAAATTCGCAAAGAGTTGGGCGATTTAATGTTACATATTGTTTTTTATGCAAAAATAGGCCAGGAAAAAGGAGCTTTTGACATGAAGGATGTTTTAAACGGAATTTCTGACAAATTAGTGAACCGTCATCCACACATTTATAGTGATGTAAAAGTGAACAATGCCGAAGATGTAAAAAACAACTGGGAAAAAATCAAATTGGCAGAAGGCCGTAAATCGGTATTAGAAGGTGTTCCCAATGCACTTCCTGCCATGGTGAAAGCATACCGGATACAGGAAAAAGTAAGAGGCGTAGGTTTTGACTGGGAAGAAACTCACCAGGTTTGGGCTAAAGTGAGGGAAGAACTGGATGAATTTAAGGAAGAAGTTGAATCCAATGCTCCCAAAAACAAAATTGAAGCTGAATTTGGGGATGTCTTGTTTGCCCTGATCAATTATGCAAGGTTTATAGATATTAATCCTGAGGATGCCTTGGAAAAAACAAACCGAAAATTCATTAAAAGATTCAAATACCTTGAGGGAAAAGCCATTGAAGAAGGAAGAAGCTTGCATGAGATGTCTTTAGCCGAAATGGATGTGTACTGGAATGAAGCAAAAAAAGAAGAATAATTTACAGCTAGTTTTAAATTAAAAAATTAAAATGATAACAATTAAAAAGTTTATATTCAACGGATTTCAAGTAAATACCTATGTGTTATCCGACGAAACCAAAGAATGCATCATAATAGATGCGGCCAATTATGAAGCCGCTGAAGATGTTGAATTAGCGAATTACATCGAAAAAGAAAAGCTCATGCCAATTGCTCAACTATCCACCCACTGTCATGTGGATCATGTGCTTGGAAGTGCTTTTGTTGAAAGAAAATTTAATATAGGTTTACGGATTCATCCTGAAAGCAAAATGTTTCTCGAAACAGCCATTACACAAGGTGCAATGTATGGTTTCAATTTAGAATCAATTGCTAAGGTTGCTCAAAATATTCATGAAGGAGATAAAATTATTTTCGGCCATTCTGAATTAGAGGTGGTATATACACCTGGTCACGCCAATGGTAGCATTTGTCTGATAAACCACGATCAAAAATTTGTAATTACAGGGGATGTTCTTTTTCACGAAAGTATTGGCAGAACAGATTTACCCACCGGAAATTTTGATGTTTTACATCAAAATATTATGAGTAAACTTTTTTCATTGTCAGATGTTTATAAAGTTTATCCGGGACATGGCCCCGAAACAAGCATAGGACACGAAAAATTAAATAATCCGTTTTTATAAACTAAAAATGTAATGTATGAAAAAAAATGTAGGTGCAACTGATATAACCATCAGATTAGTAATTGCTGCTGCTTCAGCAATATTGATAGTATTTGGTGTTTTTTCGTTATGGATTGATATCATTTTGGGAATATTTGGGGCAATAATGCTTGTAACTTCATTAATAGGGTTTTGTCCTATTTATTCAATTTTTGGATTCAATACCTGCGAGTTGGAAGAAGAAGAGAAATAATTATCTTTTCATTTTAAAAAATCTGCTGATCAGTTCGGCGCATTCTTTTTCCATAATTCCCCCTTGGATAATGGTTTTAGGATGTAAAATACTTGCATTTAATTTAGAGAAACCACGTTTTTCGTCTTTGGCTCCATATATAATCTTTCCTATCTGAGCCCAATAAGAGGCTCCGGCACACATTACGCATGGCTCCAAAGTAACATACAAAGTGCAATCATTCAAATATTTACCGCCCAAATAATTGGCAGCTGCCGTAAAAGCCTGCATTTCTGCATGAGCAGTTACATCGTTGAGTCTTTCGGTGAGATTGTGTGCTTTAGCCAAAACTTTTCCATTGGCAACTATCACTGCCCCTATTGGAACTTCATCATCATCGTAAGCTAACTGAGCTTGTTTCAATGCTTCTCGCATAAAATATTCGTCAGTAAATTCTATTATTGCCATCATATATTTTTAGTTGCTAAAATAAATCTTATTTTTAAATAAAAAGAGCAATTATCAGAATTTTGTTTTAGTTTTGCGTGTTAAAAATAATTACAAATTAAATCTTATTTAAAATGACAGAAAAAGTACATAAGGTTCTTAGTGAATCGAGAGCAGCACGTTGGACTGCCTTAATTGTTGTTTCTTTTACCATGCTATGTGGATACTACCTTGCTGATGTGATGGCTCCTTTAAAAGGACTGTTGGAGCAACAATTATCCTGGAATAGTGAAGATTATGGATTTTTTACCAGTGCATATGGTTGGTTTAATGTATTCTTGCTTTTTTTAATTATTGGTGGTATTATACTTGATAAAAAAGGGATCCGGTTCACAGGGGTAATGGCTACTTCTATTATGGTTGTCGGGATTGCCATTAAATACTGGGCTATTACTACTCATAGCTTTGATGGACAAGTATGGGATTTAATTATTTTTAAATCAAAGGCTCAGGTATTGGTAGCAGGTATTGGCTATGCTATTTTTGGTGTGGGCATTGAAGTTGTTGGTATTACTGCTTCCAAGGTTATCGTAAAATGGTTTAGAGGTAAAGAAATGGCATTGGCCATGGGATTACAGGTTTCTGTTGCACGTATCGGAACAGGTATTGCCATTGGAACATCATTGCCTATTGCCAAAGCTTTTGGCACTGTTTCTATGCCTTTGCTTTTTGGACTTGTACTAGCATGTATTGGCCTCATTGCATTTATTTTTTATACATTTCTTGATAAAAAACTCGATGTTTCTCAGGCTGCTTTCGATAAACAAAATAATGTAATTGACGATGAAGAAGCATTTAGTATAAAAGACATCTGGAAAATCGTTACAAACAAAGGTTGGTGGTATTTAGCTATTCTCTGTGTATTGTTTTATTCAGCAGTTTTCCCTTTTCTAAAATATGCCACAGATTTGATGATTCAGAAATTTCATATCACTGAAGATTGGGCGGGATTTATTCCATCTATGCTTCCAATTGGGGCCATCATATTAACTCCGGTTTTTGGCAGTATTTACGATAAAAAAGGCAAAGGTGCTACCATTATGATTATTGGTTCATTATTACTGATCGTCGTTCATTTACTTTATGCGACTCCTTTTCTGAATCATTGGTCAATGGCTTTTGTACTTATTTTAATCTTAGGAATTGGCTTTTCATTGGTACCATCAGCTATGTGGCCTTCAGTTGCTAAAATTATTCCTGAGCGACAATTGGGTACTGCTTATTCTCTTATTTTCTGGGTTCAGAACTGGGGATTAATGGGCGTTCCCTATTTAATAGGCTGGGTTTTGAATAAATATTGTATTACTGGGACAGTTGTAAAAGGCGATCAAACAATTACCAATTATGATTATACCATTCCAATGTTAATATTTGCAAGTTTTGGTTTTCTTGCATTGTTATTTGCTTTCTTATTAAAAATTGAAGACAAGAAAAAAGGCTACGGTCTTGAGTTGCCTAATATTAAAAAATAAAAACCTTCTAAATATTTTAAAAAGCTCCTTACTTACCTAAGGAGCTTTTTTATTGCGCTTTAATATTGAATATGTCGAAAAATCTTTCTAATTTTGTCGTTAATTAAATAACAATCAATTATCCATTCAAAAAACACATATCAATATGCCGATCAACAAATTAGAACAAATGTTCGAGGTCCTCAAGAGTAAAGAAAAGAAACGCTTAGTAGCTGCTTACGCAATAGATGCCCATACCATTGGTGCTATCAGCGAAGCTATTGATTTAGGTATTGTTGATGCAACCCTTGTTGGCGACAGTGATACTATCCAAAAAGTATGTAAAGAAGAAGGCATTGATGTCAATAAATTCAGAATCGTTCACGAAGCGGACGAAATGAAAGCAACCACTTTAGCCGTAAAATTAATCAATGATGGTGAAGGTAATCTATTAATGAAAGGTGCTGTTACAACCGATAAATACATGCGTGCTATTCTCAATAAAGAAAAAGGCTTGATGAACCCAGGAGCTATCTTAACCCATATAGCTGTAATGGAAAATCCAGCATACCATAAACTATTGGTATGTAGTGATGTAGCGATTATTCCAGCTCCTGATTTCAAACAAAAACTGGTGATGACCAATTTTTTAATCAGCACAGCCAAGGCATTGGGAATTCCCAAACCAAAAGTAGCCATCATTGCTGCTACCGAGCAGGTATCTGTTGGCATGCAAGCCTGTATTGATGGAGCTATTTTAGCTAAAATGAGCGACAGAGGGCAGATAAAAGATGGCATCATAGATGGTCCTTTGGCATTGGATGTTGCCATTGACAAAGAAAGTGCAGACATAAAAAAATTAAAAAGTGAAGTGGCAGGAGATGCAGATTGCTTGTTGTTTCCAAATATCGAAGCCGGTAATGTATTCTATAAAACACATACTAAACTATGTGGTGGCGAATTGGGAGCATTTGTTGCAGGAGCCAGAGTTCCTGCTATATTATCGTCCCGTGGCGACAGTGAACTGACTAAATTATACTCCATTGCTTTGGCTGCATTAACAGCAAAATAAAAAAGAATACCTTTGAATTTTAAATAAAACTTATGAGTAACCCAAGAATTCTTGCTATTAATCCAGGTTCAACTTCTACAAAAATTGCTGTTTTTGAAGGATCTAAACAAATATTCCTTAAAAATATCAAGCATACTTCCGAAGAAATTGCACAGTTTGGGAAAATAACCGATCAGTATGAATTCAGAAAAAACATCATACTTTCGGAACTCAAGAATGCCAATATCGAGATTGATACTTTACAGGTGATTGTTGGCCGTGGTGGATTAGTAAAACCTATCCCATCGGGAATTTATGAAGTGAATGCCGCCATGATTGCCGATTTAAAAGTGGGTATTCTAGGTCAACATGCCAGCAATCTGGGTGGTTTAATAGCCAATGATATTGCCAGATCAATTCCGGGTGCCCGTGCTTTTATAGCCGACCCGGTTGTAGTGGATGAGTTCCATGATTTAGCAAGAATTTCAGGTCATCCATTATTTGAAAGACAAAGTATTTTCCATGCTCTAAACCAAAAAGCAATTGCCCGTACGCATGCAAAATCGCAAAACAAAAACTACGAGGACATGAACCTCATTGTAGCTCACTTGGGTGGTGGGATCAGTGTTGGAGCTCATTTAAAAGGCAAAGTAATAGATGTAAACCAGGCACTGGATGGTGAAGGTCCATTTTCACCCGAAAGAAGCGGAACATTGCCGGTAGGTGCTTTGGTTAAACTTTGTTTCAGCAATAAATATTCATTTGTTGAAATATTAAAAATGATTACAGGACAAGGTGGTTTTGTAGCATATTTGGGAACCAATGATGCTTACAAAGTCGAAAAGGCTGCTTTGGGAGGAGATGCAAAAGCTCAATTGATTCACGATGCAATGGCTTATCAGGTTGCCAAAGAAATAGGAGCAATGTCGACGGTTTTAATGGGAGAAGTAGATGCAATTTTACTAACAGGCGGTATAGCTTATGGGAAACCCTTTGTAGAAGAAGTAATCAAGCGTGTAATTCATATAGCCCCTGTTCAGGTTTATCCCGGCGAAGATGAAATGCAGGCCCTTGCCATGAATGGTTTGATGGTAATCAATCAAGAAGTAGAGGTCAAAATATATAAATAACTTTAAGTATGTTAACCGAAAAAGGCTGATAATAAATCAATTACCAGCCTTTTTCGGTTTAATGTAAAAAATAACACTAAAATTGCTAAACCGATTTAGTTAATGTGTATATTTGTTTCTTATTTGTGAATTATGAAAAAACCAAAATTAGAAGATATTGCCAATAAGATAGGTGTTTCGAAAACATTGGTATCATTGGTTTTGAACGGACATGGTGATAAAAACGGAATTAAAAAAGAAACCCAGGAGAAAGTAATTTCTTTGTGCAAAAAACTGAATTACAAACCCAATCAAATGGCCCGCAATCTGAGATTGGGCAAAACCAATACCATTGGCTTAATAGTTGCCGATATTTCTAATACTTTTTATGCCAAGATGGCAAGAGGAATTGAGGATTACTGTAATAAATTCGGCTATAATCTAATCATCTGTAGCTCCGACGAAAAAGACGCCAAAGAAGCTTCAATTATAAAAATGCTGAAAGAAAAACAAGTGGATGGTCTCATCATATCTTCTACTTTGGTCGACAATACCGAAATTTTGGCATTAAAAAATGAAAACTATCCTTTTGTATTGGTCGATCGCTACTTTCCTGAAATACCGGATACTAATTTTGTTGTCATTGATAATTACCTGGGCGCATATAATGCAGTCAGCCATTTAACTGAGATTGGTCACCAACACATTGCCATGCTTTCCATATTGCCATTTCATATTACTTCTGTCAGAGATAGAAATAAAGGATATACCGATGCCCTTATAAATGCAGGCATTAAAATTGATCATTATTTACTTTGTCAGATTCCCTTCGAAAATATTGAAAAAGGTGTTGAATTGGAAATAAAAAAGATTTTATCTTACAAACATAAAGTTACAGCAATATTAGCTGTAAATCAAAATATTGCGATTGCTACTGTAAAAGCTTTGGCCAAATTAAATGTAAAAATACCTGATGAAATATCTTTAATTTCGTTTGACGATTTACCTTTCTTTGAAATAATGAATCCTAGTATCACAGCTGTTGATCAACCATTGGATACTATCTGCAACAACGCAGTTGAAATATTAATGAACGAAATTAACCATAAAGGCAATGGTATTGAAAAGGTTCAGTTGGTATTACCCACTGAATTAATAATCAGAAATTCTTGTAAAACACTGTAAATAAATTTAAAATGAAAACATCCAAACATTTTTTTCTGGCATTGCTAGCTGTATTGACATTAAATGCCTGTCACAACAACAAATCAGGCAAACCTACAGATTATGTTAATCCGTTTATCGGCACAGGTGGCCATGGACATACCTACCCAGGTGCCAGTATGCCCTATGGCATGGTACAACTAAGTCCTGACACACGTTTAGATGGCTGGGATGGTTGTGGTGGCTATCACTATTCAGATAGCATTGTTTATGGCTTTTCACACACCCATTTGAGTGGAACCGGCTGCTCTGATTATGGCGATATTCTCTTAATGCCAACAGTTGGAGCAATTCAGTGGAAGAATGCTGACTATGCTTCTACTTTCAGTCATAAAAACGAAAAGGCAAAACCAGGCTATTATCAGGTTTTACTCGATAAATACAATGTAAATGTAGAACTGACCACTTCCAAAAGAGTAGGCTTTCATAAATACACATTTCCTGAAAGCAAACAATCCAACATTCTGATTGATTTAAAACATCGCGACAGGGTAATTGATTCCTATCTGAAGGTAAATGGAAAAGATGAAGTAGAAGGATACCGTCGTTCAATGGCGTGGGCTACAGACCAACATGTTTATTTTGTTGCAAAGTTTTCAAAAGCTTTCGAAACCCATCAGATTGCATCGAATGATACGCTGCAAAAAGAAATTATGGAGATTAAAGGTCAGAATGTGAAAGCATATTTAAGTTTCTCCACAAAAAAAGACGAGGTTATTTTTGTAAAAGTAGGGATATCGGCAGTTAGCATCGAAAACGCCAGAAAAAATCTGGAAACTGAAATTCCAGATTGGAATTTTGAAAAAATTAAGCAAAATGCAGACTCTGTTTGGAACAATGAATTGGGTAAAATTGAAGTCCAGGGCGGAAGCGATGATCAGAAGTCAGTCTTCTATACTTCCCTTTATCATGCCTTCTTAAATCCAAATTTATACAGCGATGTAGATGGTCAATACCGTGGCAGAGATTTAAAAGTGCATCAGGCCGATTTTGATTATTATACTGTTTTTTCTTTATGGGATACCTATAGGGCTGCTCACCCATTGTTTACCCTTGTTCAGCAAAAAAGGACGACTGATTTTATTAAAACCTTTATCCATCAATATGAAGAGGGTGGATTTTTACCGGTTTGGGAACTATCGGGAAATGAAACAGGTTGTATGATTGGATATCATGCTATGCCGGTTATAGTAGATGCTTATATGAAAGGCTTGCGTGACTTTGATGCAGAAAAAGCTTTTGCTGCTATGAAAGCAAGTGCTGAACAGGATAAGTTAGGTTTAAAAAGCTATAAATCCTGTGGCGTGATCTATGCCAATGAAGAAGGTGAATCTGTTTCAAAATTACTGGAATATGCTTACGATGACTGGTGTATTGCACAAATGGCAAAAGCTTTAAACAAAACAGCTGATTACAAATATTACACAGAAAGGGCACAATCCTACAAAAATATGTTAGATCCTCAAACTGGTTTTATGCGTGCCCGTATGAATAATTTTTGGTTTTCGCCTTTCGACCCTGCTGAAGTAAACTTTAATTATACCGAAGCCAATGCTTGGCAATACAGCTTTTATGTTCCTCAGGATATTAGTGGGTTTGCTGCTTATTTAGGAGGCAAAAATAAATTAGCTGAAAAACTGGATCAACTTTTTAAAGCCGATTCCAAAACCAGTGGACGCGAACAGGCAGATATTTCAGGATTAATTGGTCAATATGCTCAAGGTAATGAACCCAGCCATCACATGGCTTATTTATACAATTTTGTTGGACAAGCATGGAAAACACAAGAACTCATCCATCGTATTCAAAATGAAATGTATTCCAATAAACCGGATGGTTTGTGTGGTAACGAAGATTGCGGGCAAATGTCAGCATGGCTGGTGATGAGTGCCATGGGATTTTATCCGGTTACACCTGCATCCAATGTTTATGTCATTGGAACGCCTATGTTTGAAAAAATGACAATTCACCTTGAAAATGGCAAAGCATTTACAATCAAAGCAAATGGTTTATCTAAAAAAGCATTTTACATACAATCAACAACATTAAATGGCAAGGCTTATACAAAATCATTTATCTCACAAGATGATATTATGAAAGGTGGTGAATTGATTTTTGAGATGAATAGCCAGGCTTCTAAAACCTGGGGTGTTGGCGAAGAGAATGAACCAAAAACATCTATTACTGAACATCTTATCACGCCCATTCCTTTTATCGCAAAAGGAAAAATTACCTTTTTGAAAGAGCAAAGCATTGAATTGGGATGTTTAGAAAAAAATGTAAGTATCTATTATACTTTGGACGGAAAGAATCCTTCAAAAACTTCCATCCAATATACTAATCCGATAGTTGTCAATAAAACCACAACGATAAAAGCAATTGCCTGTCGTGAAGGGTTCCCTGACAGTAAAATAATGTCAACTACTGTGAGCATGATACCAGAAGGAAGAAGTATAAAGATTATCAATCCTTATGCACCACAGTATGCTGCCAGTGGAGAAATGGCTTTGATAGATTTGTTACGGGGAGGCGAAAATTTTAAGACAGGAACCTGGCAAGGTTATGAAGGTGTAGATTTGGAAGCTATTGTGGATTTAGGCAAAAAACAAGCTGTCAAAGAAATAAAGGTTGGGTTTTTACAGGATATGGGGGCTTGGATTTTTTATCCTTCACAGGTTGAATTTTTTACTTCTGAAGACGGTAGCAATTTTAAATCAGTTGCCATTATTAAAAATAATGTTCCAGAAAACAAAGAAGGTGTGATGATACAAGACTTAGGCAAGAAATTTTCAGGGATTACAACTAAATATGTTAAAATCAAGGCTAAAACCATCGGAAAATGTCCATCCTGGCATATAGGTGCAGGCGGTAAAGCCTGGATTTTTGCTGACGAGATTGTTATCAATTAGGGAAAAGACGGAAGACAGAGGTCTGAAGGGTGGCACATAGATGAAGCGACTGATGGACGATTATTCCCTTTATGTCAAGCTGAACGAATTGAAGCTTCTTATATAAAAAATTAGGAAGCTGGGATTTTCTTTACACTTCCGTCTTCAAGCTTCCAACTTAATAACCTAATAACTTAATAATCAATAACAAATAACCACCTAAAAGATTTATGCTTAAAACAAAAATGGGATCCGCATTATTATTGTTGTTAACTGCAATTATCTGGGGATTTGCATTTGTTGCACAAAGGATAGGAATGGAATTTGTTGCTCCATTCACATTTAATGCCTTTCGTTTTTTGTTGGGTGGCTTGATCTTAATTCCATTGGTCATTTACCAGAAACCTCGTAGTTTTACAAAGTTTTATATCCATCAATCGGTAAGAGGTGGCCTTTTTGCTGGTGTATTGTTGTTTTGTGGTGCATCCCTGCAACAATTTGGCATTGTTTATACTACAGCCGGAAATGCAGGATTTATTACCGGTTTTTATGTAGTGTTGGTTCCGTTCTTTGGCATTCTATTCAATCACAAAACTGCCATCAATGTATGGATGGGTGCAGTTTTGGCATTGGCAGGTATGTATTTTTTGAGTGTCAGCGAAGCTTTGGTAATTTCTAAGGGTGATATTCTGGTATTTATGAGTGCTTTTGTATGGGCATTTCATGTGTTGGTCATCGGGAAATATGCACCCATAGCCAATGTAATTATCATTGCAGTTATACAGTTTTTTGTCTGTGGCTTGTTGAGTTTGGGTTTTGCTGTTTTTACTGAACCCATTGTCTTCGAATCGATTAAAGCCGCAGGGATTCCTATCCTTTACGGGGGAGTATTATCGGTTGCACTGGCATTTACCCTGCAGGTTATGGTCCAAAAGCATGTTCATCCTTCGGTGGCTGCTATCATACTCAGCAGTGAAGCCTTGTTTGCCGCTATTGGTGGCTGGTTGATCTTAAATGAACTCCTGACCATAAGAGGAATAGTTGGCTGTGGATTAATGCTTTGCGGAATGTTGATTGCTCAAATTAATTTTAATTTTAAAAAACGTCTTGCCGTATGAAGAAAATTTATTTAATCACCTTAATTATTTCAATGAACTTTCAAGTTTTTTCACAAATCAGCATTATTCCGAAACCTACGTCTATAGTAGAAAAAGTAGGAAATTTTATGGGTGGAAAAAAAATAACGATCAATGTGATAGCTAATGAAAGAAGCATAATCGATATCGTTAATCCATTATTAAATAGGCTAAGTGAGAAAACTAAAGATGGTATTTTTCAATCAAACTTTAATTCAAAGTCAAAATCAGCTAATATAGTTTTTCAATTAGATAACGAACTTTCAAATTTAGGAGATGAAGGCTATAAATTATCAATAACACCTAAAAAAATTCAGGTTTTGGCTTATAAAAAAGCAGGATTATTCTATGCCTTACAAAGTATACTTCAATTAATTCCGCTTGAAGCTAAAGAAATAAAAATTCCCTGTGTTGAAATTACTGATATTCCTAAGTTCCCATGGCGGGGTATGTTGCTCGATTGTGGCAGGCATTTTATGGACAAGGCTTTCGTAAAGCGGTACATCGATTTATTGTCGTATTATAAAATGAATACCCTGCATTGGCATTTAACCGAAGATCAGGGCTGGCGGATAGAAATTAAAAAATATCCAAGACTTACAGAAGTAGGTGCATGGAGAACCGAAGCCGATGGAAGTCGCTATGGTGGCTTTTATACCCAGGACGATATTCGCGAAATTGTTAAATATGCTGCAGAAAGATTTGTAAATGTGGTTCCCGAAATTGAAATGCCGGGTCATTCGGTGGCAGCTTTGGCCGCTTATCCTTTTTTATCCTGTACAGGCCTTCCATTGAATGTTGAAACCCAATGGGGTGTTTTCAAAGATATCTATTGTGCCGGTAACGACTCAACATTTACTTTTTTAAAAGACGTTTTAACGGAAGTAATGGCATTATTCCCTTCAAAATACATCCACATCGGCGGTGATGAAGCACCTAAATTTCGTTGGGAGCAATGTCCCAAATGTCAAAACCGCATGAAAACTGAAAATTTAAAAGGTGAACATAAATTACAAACCTGGTTCATCGAACAAATAGATGCATTTCTGGCAAAAGCTGGCAGGAAATTGATAGGCTGGGACGAAATTCTGGAAGGTGGATTATCAAAAGGAGCCAGCGTTCAATCATGGAGAGGCATGGAAGGAGCCATAGAAGCAGCACGATCGGCACACGATGCTATTGTTTCTCCAACCAGCCATGCTTATTTTGATTATGAAATTTCGAACATCAACCTTGAAAAAGTATATGGTTTTGATCCAATCCCAACTGAATTAAATGAAAACGAAAGAAAACATATTTTAGGTGGAGAATGCAACTTATGGTCGGAACATGCACCTCAGGAAAAAGTGGATGGGAGAATGTTTCCGCGTATACTGGCCATGAGCGAAGTACTTTGGACCTACCCTGAAAAAAGAGACTTTTCATCTTTCAGAAAAAGGGTTCAGCTGCAATATCCAATATTGAATGCAAAGGGTGTTACCTATGGCTTCGAACGTGATCCCCTGATCATGAGCACCACCGCTGACATTCCCAATAGAACAATTTCAATACAGTTAGAAAAAGGCCAGGAAGGTACTAAAATTTATTACACCCTGAATGGGTCAAAACCAGATCGGAATTCAATACTGTATTCAGATCCAATCATAGCAAGAGATTCTTTAAAATTAAACATTGCAGTACTAGCCGA
>CAZCBG010000041.1:23054-27178 GCA_964496885.1 uncultured Bacteroides sp.
CAGATCCAATCATAGCAAGAGATTCTTTAAAATTAAACATTGCAGTACTAGCCGAAGGTTCAGAAAACGGATTTTATTATGAAAGAGTCTTTAAAATGAATAAAGCCACAGGTTTTATCCCCAAGTTTAAGACTCCTTATAGCAAAAACTATGTTGCTAAAGGTGATGGATCTCTTACTGATGGCGTTTTAGGAACAGCTAATTTCAGAGATGGTAATTGGCAAGGATTTGAAGGTGATGACATGGTAGCAACGATTGATCTGGGTAGTTTAAAAGCACTTTCAAAAATATCTGTCGGATTCCTCCAAAGTACAGCTTCCTGGATCTTTTTCCCTGTTGATGCAGAATTTTTAATTTCTGAGGATGGGAATATGTATGTATCCATTGGAAAGGTAAATGCACCTGAATCACCCAGAAATGTTGAATTACAGATAAGAAGATATGCAATCAATTCACCAACCATCTTACATGCAAGGTACATCCAGATTGCAGCCAAAAATATGGGTGTCTGTCCGTCCTGGCATCCTGGGGCTGGTGGAAAGACGTGGATATTTGCCGATGAGATTATTGTGGAATAATTGAAAAGATTTTAAGGTTCGGCAAATGTATCATTTTTGTATCTATCCTCAACCCATAAAAACTATGATGAAAGAGAATTCCTTTCATAAAGATTGTGAGCTAAAATTTCTGGCATGTTCTTTGTAAACTAAAAACTAATTTATATAATTATTGTAGCTATCAAAAAATTATATATTTTTGCATTTAGTTAGAGGAAAACAAATTATTTATCAAAAACATAAAATTTTATGAAAAACACGTTAAAAATCGGTTTAGTTGTAATGGCAATATTCATGGCTTTTTCAGCTTCAAGTTTTGCACAGAAAAAAGCAAAACCTTTTAAAGGTATTATTACCTATGATATGAAATACAGTGGTGAAGGTCTGGAAGCTGCTCAAATTGCGCAGATGCCAAAAGAAAGTGTTATCAAAATATACGAAAACTTAACTTTAACTGAACAAGGTCCGGCAACAGTGATTACCAATGGTGATTTGAAAAAAGTTTCTACCATCATTGACCTTTCTTCTTACGGTATGAAAAAATACTTAATTGCCCAAAAACAAGAAGAAGTAGAAAAGGAAAATAAAGGTACGATTATCAAATATCTTGACGAAACCAAAGATATTTTAGGATACAAAGCAAAAAAAGCTGAAATTACTTCTGCACCTTCTGAAGATGAAGAAAGTGGGTCTTCAAAAATTATTGTGTATTATACAGATGAATTAGGCTCTGATTTAGTAAATTTTGGAAATAAAATGTTCCATGGCCTTAATGGGATTGCATTGGAATATGAAGCAACTACACCAAAAATTACAATCAAAGGTGTTGTTAAAACCATCGAAAAAGGAAAAGTAAAAGAAACAGACTTTCTCATTCCAACAGGTTGTACCGAAACTACCATGGAAGCTTTCCAGGCTGAAATTAAAGCCTTACAAGGTGGAGGTGGTGACGAATAATCAATTTATTTAACTAACTGAAAGCCTTTTTATCATTTGATTTTAAAGGCTTTTTTTATGATTTCTTTTTATACATAAGCTAATTCAGTTTTTTTATTTATTTTTGTATTTCATTGCAAAATAGTCTTCCATACATGTCAAATACCAATAATATCAGTAAAAAGAATGTTTTTAAGAACAAATTAGAAGTTGAACCTGCCAAAACCAAAAAGAAAAAAGAATCACATAAGAATTTCGAAGGATGGGGCAACTTATTTACCAATGAAAAATCACATAAAGTAATTGGTGTTTTCCTTGTATTGTTTTCGCTTTTTCTTTTATTTTCCTTTATTTCCTTTTTCTTTACCTGGTGGATGGATTTTGATAAAATTTCCAATATATCATTGCGTGATATTTTATTAAACAATACCATAGAAACCAGTAATTTATCAGGCAGATTAGGTGCTGCTTTATCCTACTTATTTATTAAAAAATGGTTTGGAATTGCTTCTTTTTTGTTTATTTTCTTATTTTTTGTTACTGGGCTTAAATTATTGAAGATTGACTTAATTAAACTTTCAAAAGCATACAAATATTCTTTTTTCTTATTAATTTTTACTTCCGTAAGTTTTGGTTTCTTTTTTAAAAATGACAATTATGCCAACTTAGGTGGAATATTTGGCTATGAATGCAGTAGCTGGCTCGAAGGTTTATTGGGAAAAGCAGGCACAGGTATTTTGATTCTCTTCGCGATACTTTCATTTCTAATTTTTGTTTTTAATACCTCTTTTCATTTTTCAAGCAATAAAAAAGAAATCTTAGCATCGGAAAATGAAAGTGATTTAAAACCTAGCGGAAATAATCTTAAAACCGTTGAAAACGAAGAAGTAATCGAAAAAGATGAGGACGATGACTATGATGAACCCGGAAGTCTGGATTTTGAAATCGTCTCAAAACCTCAAACTTCCTCCAAACCTAAAACAATTATCGACAACAAAGACAATGTATTATTTACTGTTGAAACTGCTGTTATAACGCCTACTGAAGAAGAAGAGGAAGAAGAAAGCAGTGAGGAAACTATGAATGAAATAGCAATGGAACATCATACCATCGACAGTGAATATGATCCACGCCTAGACCTGCGTGATTATCAATTCCCTACCTTGAACTTGATGGCCGACTATAACGAAAATCCTTCATCGGTTCAAAACGATGAATTGATTTCGAATAAAAATAAAATTATTGAAACCTTGAGGAATTATGCCATTGAAATTATTCAGATCAAGGCAACCATCGGACCTACTGTTACATTGTACGAAATTGTACCTGCTCCAGGTGTGAGGATTTCCAAGATTAAAAACCTCGAAGATGATATCGCCTTGAGTTTGTCAGCTTTAGGCATTCGTATTATTGCACCTATTCCTGGGAAAGGCACGATTGGGATTGAAGTTCCCAACAAGAACCCTCAGATTGTTTCGATGAAGACGATGTTGAGCAGCGAAAAATTTCAGAATTCAAAAATGGAATTACCGATAGCAATTGGAAAAACAATCGCCAACGAACCTTACATAGCCGATTTGGCCAAGATGCCTCATTTATTGATGGCCGGAGCTACCGGACAAGGAAAGTCTGTAGGATTAAATGCAATTATCGCTTCACTCTTGTACAAAAAACATCCGGCTGAAATTAAGTTTGTGATGGTCGATCCCAAGAAAGTGGAATTATCACTGTTTAACAAGATCGAACGTCATTTTCTGGCTAAACTACCTGATTCTGAAGAAGCCATTATTACCGATACCCGCAAGGTGGTGCGTACCCTCAACTCCTTAACCATTGAGATGGATCAGCGCTACGATTTACTTAAAGATGCTCAGGTAAAGAACATCAAAGAGTACAATACTAAATTTATTGCCCGTAAATTGAATCCCAACGACGGACATCGTTTTCTGCCATACATCATCCTTATCGTAGATGAGTTTGCCGATTTAATGATGACGGCCGGTAAAGAAGTGGAAACACCTATCACACGTCTGGCTCAATTGGCTAGAGCCATCGGCATCCATTTAATCATTGCCACACAAAGGCCATCGGTAAATATCATCACAGGAACCATCAAAGCAAATTTCCCTGCCAGGGTAGCTTTCAGGGTTATTTCAAAAATTGATTCACGTACTATTTTAGATTCAGGGGGTGCTGATCAATTGGTAGGCAGAGGTGATATGCTTCTTTCAACCGGGAATGAACTGATCCGCTTGCAATGTGCGTTTATTGATACTCCCGAAATTGAAAGCATTGTCGATTTTATTGGCTCACAACGAGGTTATACTACACCTTTCAATTTGCCTGAATACCTGGACGAAAACAGTGAACCAAACAAAGATTTTGATCCTTCTCAAAAAGATGAAATGTTTGAAGACGCAGCCCGAATCATCGTGGCGCATCAACATGGTTCTACCTCTTTGTTACAACGAAAATTAAAGTTGGGCTACAATCGGGCAGGTCGTATCATCGACCAATTGGAAGCTGCCGGTATTGTTGGCCCTTTTGAAGGCAGTAAAGCCCGTGAAGTAAAATACAAAGACGAGATAGCTTTGGAACAATATTTGAGAGAGAACAGGTAAAAAAGTACTT
>CAZCBG010000042.1:0-26329 GCA_964496885.1 uncultured Bacteroides sp.
TTTAATTCATTCGTAAAATAATAAACCAAAATTTGCAATCCATTCAACATTGTTTCCCACATAATCAATCGTATTAATATTTCCCCCAGTGTTCTTTGTTAAGCAATAAATGTTTCAAGCGAGGTATAAACAACATACCCAGTAATATAAATGCCCATAATACATACATCGGAGCAATGCTATTGGCAGCAGGCTCTCCTCTCAACGTCTGACCTACAAATATTTTGAGCCAATAGGTAAATGGAAAGATATTGGCAAAAGCCTGAGCAAATGCAGGCATGGCCGTAACCGGAAATGTAAGACCTGAATAAGTTAATGCCAGCATAGAATATGCACTTCCAACAGATAAACACAATCTTAAGTTCGAAAATAGCCCAAGCATAAAAATGGATAGGAATTGATAACTTAGTATGAGTAAAAATTCACTGACGAGAATAATGTGAAGTTTACCATGAAGTGGCAATCCTAAATTATAAAACAAGATTACATTCATAAAAACTGCGATGAGGGTAAAAATAAGGGTATAGGGAAGTATTTTGCCTAATAAAGCATAAACGATATTCCCATTGGCTGCTTCCAGCCATTTGGGACCACTGCCTCTCAATAATTCACTGCCGATGGCATGGGTAGTTCCCAGCAAAGTAAATACGATCAATATTACAGGCATCAAACCTAAAGTAAGGAAATATGAATAGCTGATAAAAGGATTGAATAAAACTACCGAATGCAATTGAATCGGAAGTATGCCTGCCATAGCCTGGTGTTGGGTTTTGCCTTGTTGTAGTTGTTTTTTTAGTTTAATACCGGCGGATAAAGTGCCCAGTGCTTTTCGGATACCACTGTTAATCAAACCTGATTTTACAACGTTTGCATTGTTTAAATATAGCACAAGGGTAGAACTTTGTGCTTTCAATATTTCTTTTTCAGTAGATTTCGGGATAAAGAGTATCGCATCTACTTTTCCTTTTAACATTGCATTTCTGGCATCTTCTAAGCTGATATAACTACGATCGGAAGCAGCAATGGACGTAGCATCAGCCATACGTGAAATCAGCCGTGAAAGGCTGGTATGATCATTGTCCACCACAGCCAGAGGTAAATCGCGGGGTACATTGTTTGAAAATATCCACATAATCAATAGAAAAGCAAGTAAAGGCCCAATAAAAGTAACCATTATTAAAGCCCATTTGCTTGATATTCTTTCCATTTCCCTTTTCATAACCCTGCTGACGGGATGTTTATGTATCATAAACTCTTTTTTTAAATGTTTTTTTTTTAGTTTGGAATAGTTCACATTCTTGTAAAGATTATCGTTTTAAAATATTGAAATAAAAAAAATTATCGCTCAATAACTATTTTCCTTTCACCGTTTTCCAATCTACCAATGCACTCATACCCGGACGCAAGCCTTCTGTTTTTTCAGTAGGCACTGCATGGACTTCAAAGGTTTTCATATCGAACTCGCCGGCAGTTTTGGTTGCATTCCAGGTAGCAAAGCTTCCTAAGGCATGAATGTAGCTTACTTTTAACCTGATGACTTTCATCCCTAAGGCTGGAAAACTGGCGTCGAACTCGCTGCCTGTTTTAATAGAAGCCAATAAATCTTCACGAAGGTTGAATGTAATCCAACTATCGTCTAATTTAGCAAGGGTGACTACAGGATATCCTGCACTGACCAATTCACCGGATTCCGCAATAATATCAGCCACTTCTCCATCGGTAGGAGCATAGATGCTGGTTTCTGTTTTGTAACTTTCAACTTCATTCATTGCACCTTCAGCTCTGGCTACCATTGCTTTGGCTGTATTTTTATCTTCTATCCGGCATCCTTTTTGTGCTTTTTCCCATAAGGCCCTGGCTGCATTTGAAGTTTCCTTGGCGGTTTTGTAATTGGTTTCAGCTTCATCACGCTTTTGAGCAGGCATTACACCAGCTTTATAAAGATTATTAACCCTGTCGAAGGTTTTTTGAGCCAATTCCGATACTGACTGAGCTTTTAAAAAGGAATTGTAGGCAGCCTGAATATCTTCAAGATCAGCACCAAAAATAGCCTTGCTATTCTGTGCTTCGGCACCCGATAGTGCAGCCTGTGCTTGCTGGAGTCTGGCTTCGATTTCCGGACTTTTTAAGGTGAACAACAATTGACCTTTCACGACCCGGTCACCTTTATGAACAGCCATGCTGTCAATACGTCCGACAAGTTTTGAAGCAATTTTTATCTGAGTAGCTTCTACTTCGCCCTGTACTTGTATAGCCTGGGGGCGGCTGATAATCCAGGTTGAATATAAAAGGAATATCAACAATGCTCCTACACCAACAGCAGCCAATAAATTTCCTTTTTGTTTGAATGATTTTGTTTTCATCTATTTATATTTTGTTAAATTACTGAAATCTTTAATTTTTACTATTCTATTTTTGTCTATAGCTTGTTCCGAGATTTTTGGAGCAGAACTTTTCCTATTCTTAAACAGGAATATATGATTTGTTTTATTTAATTTCTGAGGGATAAGATTCTGTTTTAAGATTTGGATTTCGTTGATACGCTGTAAATTTTTCGGGCACACCTGCAAATTCCAGTAATTTCGAAAGGTTGAGATCGTATTTGTACATACATTCAAGGCGTTCTATCTGGATTTTTGAAAGAGAAAGCCGGGCATCAACTACTTCTGTAGAGTTGGTCATTTCCTCCTTAAATCCTTTTTCTCTCACCCTTAGGTATTCCTGGGCATAGGTTCTGGCAGTTTCCAGATAAGAAAGCTGATCTTTATACATATTCAGTTCTTGGTACAATTTATCAATCACCATTTCAATATCAGAGGCAGCTTTTAACTGGTATTCCTTTACTTCTTCCGTTTTTAAGGATGCGGCTTTTATTTTTCGATATCGGCTGGCTCCGTCAAATAATGTCCATTTCATTCCAACACCTATCATCCAGTCGGGTGTATAAGGCGAAAGATCTTTGTTGACAATATCATACATGCCAGTTATGGCAACCGAAGGGAAATAATTTGATTTTTCGGCATTATAGGCCTGCATCGAAAGCTGTTTTTTAGCTTCTACTTGATGCAATAGAGGATTGTTTTGTCTGGCAATATTTTTGAAATATTCCATAGATTCGATAGTGTCTAAATAGAAAAGCATTGAAATAGGTTCTATTTTTGAAGCTTCATCCTGAGCCAGTGTATTCAATAAAGCCTGGTTGATTATTGAAGATGTTCTTTTCGATTTGTTCAGTTCTCTTTCGGCTTGCGAATGAAATACCCTGACATTTAATACATCTGCATTCGCTATCAAACCTTCATGCTCCATTTTTAGAGCATCCTCTAAATGTTTTTCCATACCGTTCAAAACATCTGTTCTCACTTTTTCGGCCTGACGGGCGAGACATAAACCATAATAGCGTTCAACCAATTCGCTCATCAATTCACCTTCTTTCTGACGTTCCGCTTCATCCGCTTCGGTAAGTTGAATACCGGCTGCTTTATTGGCTGCTCTTATTTTGCCTCCAACGTAAATAGGCCAATCGAAACTGGCATTCAATGTTGCAAATTGCTTTTTCTGTATCATCTTATCCCATTCACCGGCTTCCACTTCTGCCAATCCGTCTTTTATTTTTGCTCTCAGCATTTGGGTAGCAATATTATCAGGAACTCCAGTCATCGAAAAATTGCCATAGCTTCCCAATGCCTGGTAAAGCGGTACAATGGCGTCTCTGACGGGCGTTAAATCAAGATGCAAATCTTCTGACATTGCCATGTATTGAGCAGTAATCCCAATTTTGGGTAAATACAATCCTTTGGCTGCTTTTTGCAATTCTTTCTTTTCCTGTTGTTGATAAGCTGCTTGTTTAATCAGATGATTTTTTTGAATGGATAAATCGTGTGCTTGCTCAAAACTTAATTTTTTAGTATCGTTTTGCGAATGAACCGATGTTATACCCATTATTACACTTACTACAAAAGTCAATATCTGCTTGTATTTAATTTTCTTCATGAGTTGGGTTTTGTTTTAAAGAATTGATACATATGTTTAATACCTCCTTTATTTCTTTTTCGCCTAGGGCTGATTGTTTGAAAAACTTCTTCAATCGTAAATTGATGAATTGAATAGGGTAGGCGACACCCATTAAATAAATTTCTTCTTCCGTAACATCTGTTCGTAACTGTTGCTTAGCAAGGCCAAGTTCTTTGATCTGCCTACACAATTCAAAAATTCTTTCCCTTTGAGAATCTATCAGATTAAAATTATAATCGTGCATCAAGACAAACAAAAATTTAATACGGTCAGGTTCTTCTATTGCCTGGGTAAGTAATGATTTTATTAGATGCTCGAATATTTCCCATACTGTTTGATTTTCATTCAGGAGGTATTCAATTTTATCGGCCAATACATTTACATTGGTAAATAATAAATCGTTGACCAATTCATTTTTACTGCTGTAAAATCTATATAAATAACCTTCCGCTACGCCTGCATTTTTTGCAATTTTTGAAATAGAAGCTCCACCATAACCATTGGTTACTACCATTTCAAGGGTCGCACTCTTGATGCGTTCCAATTTCATTTCATCTATTAATCTTGCCATATTTTATAATTGAATAAGTATTCATTCATTTAAAAAGACGACAAAATTAAATAATATTTTTAAATAAAAAACAAAAAAACAAAAAAAATGTCAGTAGGTTGATTAAGAATAATTTGTGACAAGAAAAGATTGGCTAATCCTCTTATTTTAGCTGATTTATATACGATGAAGTAAAAATATATATTACTTCTTTCTTAAGGGAGATAGAAATATCAAAAAAAATAGGGCTTATTCTTATTAAGAATCCTTGTTTAACGGGAATAAGTGTATTAAGAGTAAATAATACTTTGTAATCCTTTGATTTTAAATTTATCAAATTTTTAACTGTAATATTCTATTTCGCTCTTGATGATAAAATTATTGTGATAACCTTCGCCTTCAGATTGTGTTTCTATCAATAAATCATCTTCATAAAGAAAAGTATGGGTGGCAATTAGATTTTCAGCTTCTCCCAATTCTTTCTGCGTCTTCAGCTTTCCTTCTTCATCGTATTCTAATAGATAGGTTCTGCTCAGGGAGGTGGTATCTTCAACCAAAGCAATTATTTGATTTTGTTCATTGTATTTATAAGTTGAGCGTTCCGAAAGTTTTCCTTTTTGATCGTATTTTAAAACCCTGCATTTGTTTCCGCTTTCGTCGTATTCATACATTTCTTCAAGAAGAACATCTTCAAATGCATCATAATTGCTTGATTTAATTAAATTTCCTTTTTCATCGAAATAATAATTTTTTTCGAAGATTAAATGATGATCGGCATCGTATTCGCCTTCTTTTACAAGCTTTTTTTCCTGATATTGAAATGCATGAAAAGATTCTGTTTCATTGTCTGTGTTTTGCAATTTTTTTTCAATCAGTAAATTATCGGCATCGTAAGTGTAGAAAATAGTATCAAAACTATCGTCCTGGTAAAAGATTTTCTCATGTATAATCAGCTTTGCATCATTGTATTCAAATTGGCGTTTTTCAACCACCTCATCCTGTTCGAAGAGCAATTCTTCGGTCATCTGCTGCTGATCATTGTAGGTATAGGTGATGTGTTCGGCAATACTTCCCTGATTGTCGTATGTAATAGAAAGCGTTAGATTCCCATTCATGTCGTATTCAATATGTGATATAATATCACCGGTAATTTCTATTGTTTCGTCGTTATTGCCTTCTGTAAAGGTATTAAAACGATATTTCTCAATGCTTTTGATAGTTTTGCTCATCACAGTTTTTTTATCTATTTTTGCGATTCAAAAGTAAAATATTTATTCAAGTTTTTATCATAATATTTTAAATTTTCACAATATGAAGCATATTAAACAATTAACATTAATTTCATTAGTCATACTTTTTACGATGAATAAAAGCAATGCGCAGCTTAAGTATCCTTTAACCAAGAAAGTAAAGCAAACCGATGATTATTTCGGAACCAAGGTTGATGACCCTTATCGTTGGCTGGAAGACGATAAATCTTTAGAAACAGCAAATTGGGTTCAATCACAAAATAAACTTACTCAGGATTATTTATCCAACATTCCTTACCGAGCTAAAATAAAACAAAGCCTGACTGAATTATGGAATTTCGAAAAATATGGCTTGCCTGATGTTAATGAAAAGTACATTGTTTATTCAAAAAATAATGGAATGCAAAACCAGAGTGTAGTCTATATTCAAAATGAAGGTGAAGTTACCCCCAGGGTTTTGGTTGATCCTAATCAGTTATCAAAGGACGGAACGATTGCTTTAAGTAATATGAGCATTTCGCACAATGGAAAATACATAGCTTATACTATTGCCCGCAGTGGAAGCGATTGGAACGAAATTTATGTGATCAATGCCGAAACGGGACTTAAGTTGAAAGACAAGCTGGATTGGGTGAAGTTTTCGGGTGTCGCTTGGAAAGGTGATGGTTTCTATTACAGCAGATACGATCAGCCTAAACCTGGAAGTCATATGTCGGGCAAAAACGAATTTCATAAAGTTTATTTCCATACGTTGGGGAGCAATCAACTCAACGATAAATTGATTTATGAAGATCCTAAATACCCTTTGAGAAATTACGGTGCTGAAATTACAGATGATGAACGTTACTTAATTTTATCGGTTACTGAATCTACTTCTGGGAATATATTGATGGTAAAAGATTTGAATGATAAAAATAGCAAATTTGTTCAGCTGAACGATAATTTCGAATTCGATTATCATGTTATAGGAAACATCGATGACGATTTAATGATACTCACCAACAAAAATGCTTCCCATTACAGTTTGATGAGTGTTAATCCAAAACAACCAAAATCAGTAGAATGGAGAAGTGTAGTGCAAGAAACCAAAGATGTTTTGCAGACAGTTACAATTGCAGGCGATAAGCTGATTTTAGTTTACATGAAAAATGCAAGAAGCAAAATGGAGATACATGGTTTTGGTGGTGAACTGCTCAAAGAAATTGAGCTGCCTGGTATAGGTACAGTTAATGGCGTCAGTAGTAAAAGAAACTACAATAAAGCATTTTTTTCTTTTACTTCATTTACTCAACCTACTTCAATTTTCAAGCTTAATACTGAAGAGCTATCTTTTGAAACATTATTTTCTCCGGTTTTGCCTATCAATACTGATAATTATGTAAGTGAGCAAGTTATGTACAATAGTAAAGATGGGGTACAGGTTTCCATGTTTATTATTCATAAAAAAGGAATTCAATTAGACGGAAATAATCCAGTTGTATTATATGGCTATGGTGGTTTTAATATCAGTTTAACACCTTCTTTTAGTATAAGCCGATTATTTTTTCTTGAAAATGGTGGAATATATGCTATACCAAACCTCAGAGGTGGTGGAGAATATGGAAGTGAATGGCATAAATCCGGTACTAAACTTCAAAAACAAAACACATTTGATGATTTTATAGCTGCAGCAGAATATCTGATAGCAAAACGATTCACAAATCCTTCAAAATTAGCTATTTCAGGAGGTTCTAATGGAGGTTTGCTCGTTGGGGCCTGTATGACACAACGTCCTGATTTGTTTAAAGTAGCATTGCCTGCTGTAGGTGTATTGGACATGTTGCGTTACCATAAGTTTACGATTGGCTGGGCCTGGAAAACTGATTATGGCAGCAGTGAAAATGAAAAGGAATTTAAATACCTTTACAATTATTCTCCTTTACATCAGTTGAAAAAAGGCGTTCATTACCCTGCTACTTTTGTAACTACTGCTGATCATGACGACAGGGTAGTACCTGCTCATTCTTTTAAATTTATGGCTAGTTTGCAGGAAAAACAAAGTGGGACGAATCCCGTTTTGATTCGTATAGAATCTAAAGCAGGACATGGTGCAGGAAAACCCACTTCAAAAGCAATAGAAGAAGCAGCTGATGTATGGGCATTTACATTTTACAATTTGGGAATGAGTTTACTGCCCCGCCCTAAGGATGTTAAAAAAGATGAAAAACAATTGAGGGAAGAAAAATTAAAAGAATTAACTCAACCTGTAGCTGATCCTGATGTAAAGTAATAAAAATATTAAATAGTTTGATTGGGATTGTTCGGAATAATTATTTGAAGCTGGGTTTTATTTTGGAATTTTACCAACAAATTGTTTTTGATAGGCCTCCCAGGCAAGTTTTAAATATTGGTTGTCACCAAAATAATGAAGAATTGGTTCAAAACCGGCCGCTTCAACATATCCTGGAACAACTGTAATAGACCTGCCTGATTCGTCTAAAAAGGCGTAGGAAGGGTAGGACATGCGATTGTTCAGCAACATATCAGCAATTTGATGGGTAGAACGATTGGCAGTAGGATTTGGATTTATAAACAATTTTCCATCAAGAATCAAGCTGTCTTTACGTTCGGCATTGAGTTTAACAGCATAATAATACTCGTTAATATAATCAATAATTACAGGATTGCTGAAAGTTGTTGCATCCATTTTTTTGCACCAGCCACACCAATCGGTATATACATCTACCAATATTTTTTTCTTGGGGAACTGAGCGTTTTTTGCCAATGCTTCTTCAAAAGAATACCATTTGATAGTAGCAGGTGCAACATCTGTTTTCTTTTGAGCAGATACTGAAAATGAATAAATAAAAGCAAGGCTTATGAAAATAATTTTAATGTTTTGCATAGGTATATGTTTTTTTGCAAAAATAATAACAAAAATGATGCAAATCTATTGTTTTTAAAAATAAATAAGAAAGCTGATGCCGGATAGTGATTTTTTTAAGACTTTTGTATTATTAAATAAACAGCAAAATGAATAATTTTAATTCTGATTTCAAGAAATATATAGCACAATCTTCCAATTTTTCAGCTTTTCAAATCGAAGTTGAAAAAGCAGAAGGTATTTATATTTATGACAGATATGGAAAAGATTACATCGATATGATGTCTGGAATAGCTGTAAGCAATATCGGTCATCGTCATCCAAAGGTAGTTGCTGCTGTCAAAGAACAGCTTGATCAATATATGCATGTAATGGTTTACGGTGAATTTGTGGAAATGCCTCAGGTAAAACTTGCCAAAAAGCTGGCTGAAATATTGCCGCCATCCCTCAACATGACATATTTTGTTAATTCAGGAAGTGAAGCTATTGAAGGTGCCTTGAAATTAGCCAGGAAATATACTAAACGCACTGAAGTCGTTGCTTTTAAAGGAGGTTATCATGGAAGTACAATGGGGGCTCTCGCTTTATTAAGCGACGAACGCTTTAAACAAGCATTCCGTCCTTTAATGCCGGATGTAAAGTTTTTGGAGTTCAATAATATCAATAATTTAGATATGATAAGCAATCGGACAGCCTGCGTGGTTACTGAAATAATTCAAGCAGGCAGCGGAATCACAATTGCTTACTTTGATTTTTTGACCGCCTTGCGCAAAAAATGCAATGAAACCGGAACTTTACTGGTTTTTGACGAAATACAAACCTGTTATGGAAGAACAGGTAAAATGTTTGCTTTTGAACACTATGGTCTTGCACCCGATATATTATGCCTAGCCAAAAGCATGGGAGGCGAAATGCCATTGGGCGCATTTATTGCTTCAGACGAAATAATGAATTGTCTGAATGGTGATCATCCTTTGCTGGGACATGCCACTACTTTTGGAGGGCATCCTTTATCCTGCGCTGCTTCATTGGCAACCCTGGAAGTTATACTTAACGAAAACCTGATGGAGGAAGTGGAAGAAAAAGCAGCAATTTTCAGGAAAAGACTATCAGCTCACCCTGCTATCAAAGAAATTCGAGGAAAAGGGCTTTATATGGCAATAGAGTTAAATAAACCTGAAAGCATTGAAAAAATAGTCGAAAATTGTATTTCAAATGGCATTATTACTTTTTGGTTTTTGTTTAATCATCATAGTTTGTCGTTGATTCCACCTATCACTATTACTTTTGAAGAAATTGATATTGCCTGCAACAGAATACTAAAAGCATTGGATGAGAAAACTTAAACGTTAAAAAAAAATGACAAGAAAACACCTTTTTATATGCAAGTAAACTGTATTAATATCAGATATTCAGTGCTATATGAAATATTTTTTCTGAAACCTTAAATTCTCAATGAGTTCTCTGGTAATAACTTTTTTAAAAATCACTTTCCTATGTTAAAAAATGAAATTATTTTTGTCCGAAATTATTAATTATGCACACCGAAGATTTAGTCGCTCAAAAAGAAAAGAAAAAAGTTGCCTTAATATCTGTATTTGCCGCCATCATCATAACTGCCGGGAAATTAATAATTGGATTATTAACAGGAAGTATTGGTATATTATCTGAAGCCTTGCATTCAGGACTTGATTTTGTTGCAGCTGTTATTACTTATTTTGCTGTAAAAATTTCGGATAAACCTGCTGATAAAGATCATCAATACGGACATGGTAAGTTTGAAAATCTATCTGCATTTATTGAAACTTTGTTATTGTTTATTACCTGTTTCTGGATTATTTATGAAGCCAGTCATCGTATTCTTACAGGAAAGACTGTGATTGAAGTGTCAGTTTGGAGTTATGTAGTTGTAATATCTTCCATTATAATTGATTATAGTCGCTCAACTGCCCTAAGCAGGGTGGCAAAGAAATACAATAGTCAGGCATTGGAAGCCGATGCTTTGCATTTTTCCACTGATATATGGAGCTCTTTTGTTGTACTAATCGGTTTGATTTGTGCTCAATTTGGCTTTTTTTTAGCAGATTCTATCGCAGCATTAATTGTAGCTGCTATCGTTATTTTTATTGCTTTCCGATTGGGAAAACGTTCAATAGATGTCTTGTTGGATAGAACATCTCCCGAAACCATTGAAAAAATAAATGCTATTATCAAAGGCATCCCCGAAGTGCTTTCGTTTCATAATCTTAAAATAAGAACCTCAGGTGCATTTACTTTTGTAGAACTTAATATTCATGTAGAGCCAAAACTTACAATTGAAGAGGCTCATGTAATTGCTCATAAAGTAGAGGAAATTATTTGTGAAGCCATTGATAAATGCGAAGTCCACGTTCATGAAGAACCGGAAAACAACCATAAAGGTTTATAAGTGCAAAGAATCAAACCATTAAAGCAAATAGTTTTTTTTGAATACATCCTTTAATTCAAGCTAATCCTATGCTGTCTTCTATGTCAATTTTGAATGAATGTTTTTAGCTATAAAAAATAGCTTGATTTGTTTAAAGGGATTTCAATATTTTTAAAACCACAGGTTTTGAGATAACTGCGATAATTTTCCTGTACTTTAATTTCTCCATGTACCAGAAAAACAGTTTTTATTTTATCCTTATCCTGACAACTTAAAAATTTTGTCATTTCCTTATAATCTCCATGTGCAGAGTAAGATTCAAGATGTTCAACATCAGCCTTTACTTCGTATTTTTGTCCGAATATTGAAACTTCCTTATCACCTCTGCTGATCCTTGCACCTAAGGTTGATGGAGCGCAATATCCCACTACCAAAATGGTTGTAGTTGGATTTTCGATATTATTTGCCAGATGATGTTTTACTCTTCCGGCTTCCATCATACCTGAAGCAGAAATAATAATACAGGGCTTATGGTTGCTATTCAGTGCTTTCGATTGTTCAACACTTTGAATATAAATAAGTCGTTTAAATCCGAAAGGATCGGAATTGGTTTTTATATAATCAAGCATTTCATCATTAAAACATTCAGGATGCATCCGCATTATATTAGTAGCATCGGTTGAAAGCGGACTATCTAAATATACATTCACATCTGGTAATAAACCTTGAGATGTCAGTCTGTCTAAAGCATAAATTATTTCTTGTGACCGGCCAATACTAAAAGCAGGAATAATAAGTTTGCCTTGTTTTCTGGTACAGCAATCTATAACAACTTTCAAGAGTTCTTTTTCGGCATCTTCAAGATTTTGATGTAATCGATCCCCATAGGTTGATTCACTGATAATATAATCGGCTTGTGGAAATGTTTCTGGATCTTTCAGTATCCGTTTACTATAGCGCCCTATATCGCCTGTGAAACAGATTTTTTGTGTTTTTTCACCCTCATTAATTGTTAAATTTACTGCAGAACTGCCCAAAATATGGCCTGTATCTGTAAATACAACTTTTATATCAGCAGTAATAAAATATTCTTTATGAAAAGGTACACTTATAAATAGTTTCAATGATTCGAGAGCATCTTTAGACGTATAGATAGGAGGGAGGGGAGGTAAATGATTTTTTGCTCTTTTTTTATTGTGAAAATAAGTATCATGTTCCTGAATAAAACCACAATCAGCAAGCATGATTGAACATAAATCTCTGGTAGCCGGTGTACAAAGTATAGTCCCTTTAAATCCTTTTTTATAAATATAAGGGATAAGACCTGAATGATCTATATGTGCATGAGAAAGTAATAAATAATCAATTTCAGCCGGATCAAAGCCCAAATCCCGGTTCATAGCATCGGTTTCTAATCCTTTCCCTTGAAACATCCCACAATCCAACAATATTTTAAATCCTTTATTGTTAGTAATCAAATGTTTACTACCTGTAACCTCCTGTGCTGCCCCTAAAAATTGAATATGCATAATTGAAATAATTAATAATTCATAAATGCTCAAGAAAACATCATTAAATAATGGTGGTTTGCCTGAATATAACTTAATCTAATTTTTTACTACCAGGCAATTTGCCATAATATCATGTAAAGCTTGTTTTTTTTCAGTAAAACCTGCTATGATATAACCAATCATTAGTAACATACCTGAGACTATCTTTCCAAAATACCTGCCTGTAGCTCGTAAAAAGTTAATCTGATTGCCTTCCATATCGGTAACTTTAATTCCCATTGCCATTTTGCCAATCGTTGCACCTTTATAGCTTTCCATTAATGCAAAATAAAGCCATTTAGCCACTGTGCCAACAAAAACGGCCAATGTAAGAATACCGACTAAAGCACCAATTGCACCAATTGTTTCAGCTTCTGAAAATGTATTGTTACTGAATTTAAAAATGCTAATGCCTGCTAATCCTAAAATAGGACTAATGAGTATCGTTTGAGCTATACCAATAATTATTCCATCAATGATAATTGCAACAAAACGTAACCAAAACCCAGCGTATTCTACTGTTTTCTTTTCCTGATTAATAATAATTTCGTCCATAATGAAATGATATTTAATAATGCCTACTTTTTTACAGCTTTCGGCTTTTCTGTTTCAAGCTAGTGGGTTATTCTCCTTTTACAAATTTTTCTTTGGTGTCAACCGGAATGATGGTTGAACGTTGAAAATTGCTTACTTCTTTGAATAATTTCCTGTATGTAATGTGTTTTTTTGCAAATTTTGCACCTACCGATTCGTGTAAGGCTCTCATTTTAGGGTTGAAGTCACCTACCCAAGAAAGCTCCAGTTCTGTATACCATGGTTTACGTTTCATTACCTGGTCTAAATGCCAGAAAATACCCGATTCAATGCCTGATTTCTGAAACTGAGGTACTACACCCATAATAGTAATTCGAGCTCTGGTGATGCAATGTGTGTTTTTGTAATATAAAAATTTCAATTTGTTCCATAGATGCAGTTTTCCGTCGAGATGCTTCAGTATCTGATTCACATCCGGAAACATAATTAAAAAAGCGATGGGTTTGCCTTCTGAATAAGCAAACCAGATAAATTCTTCGTCTATCACATCTTTGGCATTCAGTATGCTGCGTTTAAGGACTTCTTTGTTGATAGGGGTGAAGTTCTCGTGAAACTGCCAGGCTGTATCGTAAATAGTTTTAAAATCATCAATAAAACGATCGGCTTCACTTAAATGTATATGCTCGAAGGAATAAATTGGTTTTTGTCTGATCCAGTCGGCTATTTTCCAGAATCTTTCTGGAAAAGGAACTGTCAGATCGAGATGATTGGTAACCTGCTCAAAATAAAAACTAAAACCATATTCTTCAAAAAAATGCTGGTAATAAGGTGGATTGTATTGCATTCCAATACCTGGATGCATAAAACCTTCAACCAATAAGCCCCAATAATTATCGTTTTCTCCAAAATTGATAGGCCCATCCATGGCTTCCATGCCTTTTTCCTTGAGCCATTCTTCAGTTTGAGCAAAAAGTAGGTTTGCAGCCTTTTGATCCTGTATGCACTCAAAAAAACCCATCCCTCCTGTAGGTTGAGCATAATTGTAGGCTTTGTTCTTATTTATAAATGCAGCAACTCTTCCTATCAATTCTCCCTGATCGTTTCTAAGCAGCCAGCGAATGGCTTCACCGTTTTTGAAAAAGATGTTGACTTCAGGTGAAAAAATATTCTCAATTTCATTTTCAAGCTGGCAAACCCAGCATTTATCGTTTTTATAGACAATCTTAGGAACCTGATGAAAATCTTTAATGTCTTGTTTAGTTTTTACTTCGGAAATTTGCATTGTATTATTATTAAACTGCAGTTTTTTTTACAAATCTACGATAATTTTTAATTAATTCAATGCAGAATGTTAAAAATGTCATTAAGTGTCAAATTTTAAACATTTACTTTTGGATAAGTGTTTTTGTAAGGATTAAAAGCGTACTTTTGCAAATTCAAAAACAGAGTACAAATAAAATATTATTATGCAGAATATCAGGAACATTGCTATCATAGCCCACGTTGACCACGGAAAGACTACGCTTGTTGATAGAATATTACATCAGGTAAAACTATTCAGAGACAATCAGGCTATGGGCGATTTAATACTCGACAGCAATGATTTGGAACGCGAAAGAGGAATTACAATTTTGTCGAAAAACGTATCGGTTCGTTATAAGGGATTTAAAATAAATATAATAGATACACCTGGTCACAGCGACTTTGGTGGAGAAGTTGAACGGGTATTAAATATGGCCGATGGCGTTTTGTTGTTGGTGGATGCTTTTGAAGGGCCTATGCCTCAAACCCGTTTTGTTTTACAAAAAGCACTGGCGTTGAATTTAAAACCAATTATCGTAATCAATAAAGTTGATAAACCAAATTGCGATCCTGCTTTAACTCACGAAGCCGTTTTTGATTTAATGTTTAACCTAGATGCCAACGAAGATCAATTGGATTTTCCAACTGTATACGGTTCATCTAAAGAAGGTTGGATGTCTTCTGATTGGAAAACACCTACAACTGATGTTACATATTTATTAGATATGATTATTGAGCATATACCTGAACCTATATATGAGCATGGAAGTTTGCAAATGCAGATTACTTCTTTGGATTATTCTTCATATGTTGGCAGAATTGCAGTGGGAAGATTGTCAAGAGGCTTGCTGAAAGCAGGTATGAATGTTTCGTTGGTAAAACGTGACGGACGCATTATTAAATCGAAAGTTAAAGAACTTTATGTTTTTGAAGGACTTGGAAAAGAAAAAACCAAAGAAGATGTATTTCCGGGTGAAATATGTGCCATCCTTGGTCTGGACGACTTTGAAATAGGCGATACTGTAGCCGATTTTGAAAACCCTGTAGCTTTGATACCTATTGCCATTGATGAACCTACCATGAGTATGTTTTTTACCATTAACAATTCCCCGTTTTTTGGTAAAGAAGGTAAATTTGTAACCTCCCGCCATTTACGTGACAGACTTTTTAAGGAACTGGAGAAAAATCTTGCTTTGCGTGTCGAAGAAACCAATTCGCCTGATGCATACATTGTATTTGGTCGCGGTATTTTACATTTGTCTATTTTAATAGAAACCATGCGTCGCGAGGGATATGAACTACAGGTTGGCCAACCACGCGTTATCTTAAAAGAGGTAAATGGGGTGAAATGCGAACCTATTGAATTTTTAACGGTTCACGCACCTGAAGCTACTGCAGGCAAAGTAATTGAATTGGTTTCTCAGCGTAAAGGTGAAATCGTTCAGATAGAAACCAAAACAGATCGTTTACATTTAGAGTTTGCCATTCCTTCAAGAGGGATTATTGGCTTAAGAAGTTCTGTGTTAACTTTAACCGAAGGTGAAGCCATTATGGCACATCGGTTCAAGGCATTTGAGCCATGGAAAGGTGATATTCCTACAAAACGCAATGGTTCTTTGATTGCGATGGAATCAGGTATGGCTATTCCATATGCCATTGATAAACTTCAGGACAGAGGTAGTTTCTTTGTTAATCCGGGTGAACCCATCTATGCAGGTCAGGTAATCGGAGAACACATCCGTCAGGACGATTTGGTAATCAATATCACCAAAACCAAGAAACTTACCAATATGCGTGCATCTGGTTCTGATGATAAAGTTTCCATCACACCTGCCACTAAATATTCTTTGGAAGAATACATGGAGTTTATTATTGATGATGAATACCTGGAAATTACTCCTTTGTCTTTACGCTTGAGAAAAATACTTCTGGACGAAAATGATCGTAAACGTCAGAAAAAGAGTTAGTAAATATTAAATTTAAAATTCAGTAAAGTTCAATCATTTTGTTTTTTTACTTGAAATTTAGGAATAAAAAAAGGCTTCAGTTTTTAATTGAAGCCTTTTTTAGTGAATATATTGAAAATTATTTCGCGTAACTGATAGCCCGGGTCTCTCGGATTACAGTGATTTTTATCTGACCAGGATAGGTCATCTCATTTTGAATTTTATGTGATAAGTCAAATGACAATTGATTGGCTTCAGTATCTGAAATTTTATCAGCACCCACAATTACACGTAGTTCCCTGCCGGCTTGGATGGCATAGGTTTTAATTACACCAGGATAAGAGAGAGCCAGTTCTTCAAGATTGTTCAAGCGGTTGATGTAAGCATCCACAACTTCTCTTCGGGCACCCGGACGGGCACCTGAAATAGCATCGCAAACCTGAACAATAGGAGCAATCAATGATTCCATTTCAACTTCATCGTGGTGAGCACCAATGGCATTGCAAATTTCAGGTTTTTCCTTAAATTTCTCAGCCAATTTCATACCTAATATTGCATGTGGTAAATCTGGTTCGTTATCAGGCACCTTGCCAATATCGTGCAATAATCCTGCACGTTTGGCGATTTTTGGATTTAAACCAAGTTCTGCAGCCATAGTCGCACATAAATTGGCAACTTCTTTTGAATGCTGCAGCAAATTTTGTCCATAAGAAGAACGGTATTTCATTTTACCCACTAAACGGATCAGTTCGTGGTGCATATTAAGAATACCAAGATCGATGGTAGTACGTTTACCAATTTCGATAATTTCTTGTTCAATTTGTTTCTTAACTTTAGCAACTACCTCCTCAATACGGGCTGGGTGAATTCTTCCGTCAGTTACCAGTTTATGTAAAGATAAACGTGCAATTTCACGTCTTACAGGATCGAAACCTGAAATAATAATAGCATCTGGTGAATCGTCGATGATGATTTCAACACCGGTTAATGCCTCTAAAGCCCTTATATTTCTACCTTCACGGCCAATTATACGGCCTTTGATTTCGTCGTTTTCGATATTAAAAACGGAAACTGAATTTTCGATAGCATGTTCAACAGCAGTTCGTTGCAAGGTTTCGATTACAATCTTTTTAGCTTCGAGATTAGCTGTGATTTTGGCTTCGTCAACTACATCTTTAATCAGATTGATGGCTTCGTTTTTTGCTTCGTCTTGAAGAGCCTCAATGATTTGAACTTTGGCTTCTTCGGCTGAAAGTCCCGCAATGGCCTGCAATTTATCTACTTGTGTTTTGTGAATTTTGTCGAGTTCAGCATTCTTTTTGTTGATGATCTCTAATTGGGTACTTAAATTTTCACGTACTGAAATCAATTCATTTTGTTTGCGTTGAATTTCTTCCATTTTTTGCGACAAACTGGTTTCTTTTTGTTTAATGCGGTTTTCGCTTCTCTGAATATTTGCATTTTTTTCCAGAATAACACTTTCGTGTTCAGTTTTCAACTGTAAAAATTTTTCCTTGGCCTGAAGCATTTTTTCTTTTTTAATAACTTCGGCTTTTTCTAATGCCTCCTTTAGGATGTTTTGGCTTTTTTTATCTACAAATTTCCTTAAAATAGTAGTGGCTAAAACAGCCCCTATAACTAAAGAAACTAAAGTAATGATAATTGCAATTGTTACACTCATTTTAGTTTGATTGTTAGTTAATATATAATTAGTAAAGTACTAAAAATAAAAAACCCGCAATTGATTCGAAAGAGTTTTGTAAACCCCGGAATGGAATTTTTAGAGCTGCCAGAAGCATCGAATGTCCACTGTCTCTTATTAAGAGAACCCAACGAATTGGGTGAGGCCTACTCTGAACTCCATTAAGCTACTGCTCTAATGATTATAATGTTGAGTTTACAAACTGTTAATGAATAATTGCGGGTAAATCTTACGATAAGTGTATGATTATTTTCAAAGAACGTTATCTGTTAAATTGCTGATATATTTTTACTTAAAGCATTGTCTATTTCACTTAACCTTTTCAATAATTCGTTGTCCTTAAAAGAAGCTTGTTCTTCAAATTTTAACGAGCTTGATGTATATTGTAGCGCAACCAATGCCATTAAATCCTGTTTATCCTTAAAAGCATAATTCTGAGCATATTCCATTAGTTTTTCTGCTAATAATTTAGTTGCTTTTCTAAAAACCTCTTCCTCTTCTTTTTCTATAGTCAGCTTGTATTGTCTGTCGGCTATCCTAACTGTTATTGAGATTTCTTCCATTAAGTTTAAGATTCAAAAATATCATTTATTTAAAAGACCTATACACTTTTCAACTTCCCGAAGCATTTCGTTGATTTTTATTTTCTGATCAAACGAATTGGTATGACTTTCGAGCGATTTTGCAATCTTTAGTACTTTGTACTTTTCTTCTAATTCTTTTATTGTATTCTTTTGATTTTCTATTGTTTTCGTAAATTCTTCGTTTCTTTTTAATAATTGTGTGTTATCAATCTTAAGCTGTTTGTTTTGCTCTATGAGTCGTTTCAATTTAAACTCAATTCCTGATACTAAAATACTTAAATCTTGCATAAAATAAAAAACTGTCCACAAAAATTGTTTTACAAATATACAATAATTTCTTTAATTCAACAATTTTTTTTTAATTATTTTAAAAAGTATTCATTGTTAAGTTTGTTGTATTATTTTACTTTATCTTTCTTTTTCTCTTCTTCATTTTTACTTAGTGTAAATTTAATAGGCATATTAAATTGTACCCTTACATCTTTACCGTTTTGTTTACCTGCAGTCCATTTTGGCATTAATTGGATAACTCTCACTGCTTCAGCATCACAACCACCACCGATTCCTCTTAAAACTTTAATATTACTTATACTACCGTCTGTTTCAATAACAAATGTGATGTAAACAACTCCTTCAATCCCAGCTTCTCGGGCATCTATTGGATATCTCATGTTTTTAACCAAAAAATCAATTCTGGCTTTTTCACCTCCCTTAAATTCAGGAGGAGTTTCAACAATTCTTAAAATTGAGCTGTCTTTTTCAGCATTTACTATCGTTCTGTTTTGAGAAAATGCTTGATATCCAAAGCTGTATAATACAAGCAATGTTGTTGTTAATAGAAAACCAAATATTTTTTTCATTTTTTTTACATTTAGGCTATAAAAGTAATATTTTTACATGAAATATCTGGGTATGACGGAAGAATTTTTACATTATCTCTGGAAATTTAAATTATTGAAAGGCGAATTCGTACTTTCAAGTGGTGAATACGTTGAAATCATAAATCCTGGATTACACAATAGCGATGCAGGCCCTGACTTTTTTAACGCAAAAATCAAAATCGGAGCTACACTTTGGGCTGGCAATGTAGAAATCCATGTTAAAGCATCCGATTGGTATCTTCACCAGCATCAGAACGACAATGCTTACGATACTGTTGTTTTACATGTAGTATATCTAAATGATGCAAAGATTCAACGAAAAAATAATGAAATAATCCCTTGTATTGAAGTCAGTAATGCTTATGATGAAGAATTGTATCATCGCTATCAGGATTTTCTTTCCAATAAAAACTGGATACCATGTGAAAGACTTTTTAAAAATTCAACTCATTTTATTGTTGAAACCTGGCTAGAACGACTTTTAATAGAAAGGGTTGAACATAAAGTTCAGGAAATTCATGTTAAATTAAAGCTTACCCAACATAATTGGGAAAGCTGTTTTTATCAGTTATTGGCTAAAAATTTTGGTTTTAAACTCAATGCGCTTCCTTTTGAGTTGTTAGCCAATTCCTTACCCTTACATATTCTTGTAAAACATAAGAACAGCGACTTTCAATTGGCTGCACTTTTATTTGGACAAGCAGGTTTGTTGAATTATGAATACAAGGATCACTATCCACAAATTTTGCTGTCAGAATATCAGTTTCTTAGTAAAAAATATAAGCTTCATCCTATTTCTGGTCATTTGTGGAAATTCTTGCGATTACATCCCAACAATTTTCCAACAATTCGTATTTCACAGTTTGTTAATTTAATTTTTCAATCGCAACATTTGTTCTCTAAAATAATTGAGGTAAAAAAAATTGAAGATATTTATCAGCTTTTTCAAATATCTGCCAATACTTATTTTGATAATCATTACCTTTTTGATGAGGAAAATTCAATTATAAAGCCTAAAATTATTGGGAAATCCAGTATAGATTTGTTGATTATCAATACTATAGTTCCTCTGCTGTTTTGCTATGCTTTAGAAAAAGATGAAAAAGACTATCAGGAAAGAGCTCTCAACTTTTTAGAACAAATAAAGCCTGAATACAATTCCATCATTAAAAAATGGGTAAGTATAGGATGGAATGTTGATAACGCTTTTCAATCACAAGCTTTACTCGAGTTAAAAAACAAGTATTGTGATTTTAAAAAATGTTTGCAATGTAGAATTGGGAATGATTTATTGCAAAATAATGCAATTATTTAAGAAGTTGGTCTGCTAATTCATTGAAATTAATACCATCAAAATTACCTGAACTCATCATCAAAAGATTTTTATGCTTCCAGTTTGTTTTTTGTAAATTTTGAACCAACAAATTAGAGTCGGTATAAACCTGTAAATCACTTCTGTTAAAAGCATGTTTTACATCTTCAACTGAAATGGATTTTAACTTTTTATGTGCAATCGTATGAGGATTAAAATAAACGATGGCTTCATTGGCTGCTTGCATACAATTTTTATATTGCGATAAAAATTCCTGAGTAAGACTGCTGAATGTATGTAATTCCATACAAGCAATAAGTTTTCTTTCTTTAAATTGTGCTTTTACAGCTGAAGTAGTGGCTTTCAGTTTAGAGGGCGAATGGGCAAAATCCTTGTAAATACAGCTAACACTATTAGCTTTAACAAGTTCTAATCTTTTAGAAGCACCTTTGAAAGAAAGTATTGCGCTATAGAAATCTTCATCTGAAATACCTGCCTGGTTGCAAACCAATCGAGCACCATTTAGGTTCATTAAATTGTGATTGCCGAATACCTGTAATGGGATTTCTTTCTCCTTAAATAATATATATGTAATGCCATTTCTGATAATGTGCGTTGGAATAGAATAAGGAAATTTCAGTATGTCTGCTCTAGATTGTATGGCAACATCCACTACTTCAGTATCTTCTGTACAATAAATTAATTTACCTTTATTTGTAATGAGATTTACAAATATATTAAACTGTTCAACATAATTTTTAAAAGTTGGGAAAACATTGATATGATCCCATGCAATTCCGCTTAGTAAAGCAATGTTAGGCATGTACAAATGAAACTTAGGTCTTGGGTCGATGGGCGAAGTAAGGTATTCATCCCCTTCAATGATCATAAACTTGGCTGATTTGCTTAGTTTAACCATTACTTCAAAACCCTGAAGTTGTGCACCCACCATATAATCGCAATCTATCTTTAAATAATTAAATACATGAATAATCATAGAAGTAATGGTTGTTTTTCCATGACTTCCTCCAATTACAATGCGAATTTTGTCTTTTGATTCTTCATAGAGATATTCAGGGTAGGAAAATATTTTTATACCCATTTGCTGGGCCTTAATCAGTTCTGGGTTATCTATACGGGCATGCATTCCAAGTATAACAGCATCAACATCTTTTGTAATGTTATTTTCGTCCCAACCTTCATTTTTTGGAAGCAAAGCATATTTAGCCAATCGACTTTTAGATGGTTCAAATATTTCGTCGTCAGAGCCACTTATTTCAATTCCTTTAAGATGAAGAGCAATCGCAAGATTGTGCATTGCACTTCCACCAATAGCAATAAAATGTAATTTCATATATTAAATATTAATAGTAATCAATTGATTAAAAAGCATATTTTAAATTTCTCAATTTGATGTAGGAATACAATATTCAAATAAATGCAAAGTTATTAAATTTTTAAAATATCAAATACCAAAGGTGTTTATTCGTAATATATTGGCATGTAATATATTGTGTTAAATGGAGATAAGCTGAGTGTTAGTATTTGTTTTTGTTTACCTTTCTTTTCATCAGGAAAAATAACTATACTAAAAACACCCTCTTTGCCAGCTTCAATAGGGGTTTCTTCATAATAAAATTTAATACAATTACATTCACTACTGATATTCTTGAGTGAGAATGGATATTTTCCTTCATTTTTGAAACGAATGCTGAAAGCATTGTTTCCTTGTTTGTTTAATTGGCCAAAGTTAATCGTATCATAAATAAATTTGAGAATAGGTGTAGAGTCTATTGGTTTCACCTGGGCATAGTCATAATACAAAATTTGTATTTTGCGTTCCAAAGCAGCAGCAATACTATATACAGAATTCCTGAGATCGTTTGGATTGTCGCTTACTGCTTTATTTGCCATACTCTTTCCTAAAGCATCTTCATATATAATTAGCTTTCCATTATTATTTTTATTAGCTGTCATGTATGGCTCTAATTCCCCACCATTGTATTCTTTAAGGTAGTTCTGCAAACTAGCAATACGCCTTTTGCTGAGATTAATATTGTATTCGTCTGAATTAAGTGGGCTGGCAAAACCTTTTACAGTAATACGGATTTCGTTGCCTTTTTGTAAATCGCGATATAGCAAGCTGGCAAATAGTTCCAAAGATTTAAATCCTTTTCCAATTTCAATTGTAAAAAAACTATCAATGTCGTTGATGGCTTTTTTTTCTTCGATTCCATTTAAGCCTTTTGAATATTCTGTTTTATAAATATCTTTCATAGCATAATAATCGGCCAGGCAATGTTTGTAGTTTTTCTCGGTAGTGCTATGCATGCAATTCGGATCGGGTTCGTCGTTATGGAAAAACAAGGTAAGCGGTAATAATTTTTTGATGCTTTGTTCTATTGAGATGCTGTCCTTTTTTTCTTCAAGCTGTTTTTTTTCTTTGAGTTTATAAGCATAAATGTCATTGCAACAGGTTTCCCCTTTAATAAAGTAAGAGCCCCTTCGGTTTGAAGTAAAATAACCTTCATTGGGGTTTTCGTTTACGGTATAGTAAATATCATTATAACTTGTATTAATAGGGTAACTTAAATTCTCAGGTGAAGTCCATTGATTTAGAGCACCCATAGATTTAAAAATATCATAACCTCCAAAACCAAAATGCCAATCGGAACTAAAGTATAAATTATTCGACTTAGTGTCATAAAATGGTGAGATCTCATTTCCAGGGGTGTTAATTCTGCTTCCTAAGTTAACAGCTTGTTGAAATTCTTCGTTGTATTTTATAGCATACCAGATATCCATTTGACCGAATCCACCAGGCCGGTTACTCGAGAAATATAAAATTTCGTTGCCATTATTCATCGAAATACTAGGTTGAGTAGATGTATATCCTGTTAAATTAATCTTATTATTTAATTTTTTAGCCTTTTCCCACTTTCCATCTTTGAGTTCGCTTACAAATATTGCACAAACCATTTCTGCACTTTCATTCATTTTACAACGTGTAAAATAAGCATGTGTTTTTTTTTGGTCAAAACACATATTGGCTGTATTTTCTTCGTCGCTATTTATTTTACCTTTTACTTCACGGCCAGATGAAAAGCCTGCAATAGAAATCCATGAAAAATAAACTTTTGAGAGGTATGTTTCAGGTAATATGCTTTCGAAGTCGTTCATTGCAACTTGTCGTAACGAAGAAAAAACAAGCATAGAATCGCCCAACTGTTGAGCTCCAAATTCTGAATAGGGCGTATTTATATTTTTTCCCAGATGTGTGATTTCAACAGCAACCGTATCGCTTGCTTTCTCAAGAGCCCATTTACAGGAATTCATTTCTTGTAAAGATTTTTGAGTGTAATAATCATTCTTTTCCTTGTGTTTATTATAAAAATATTTAAAATTACGAATAGCAAGCGCATATTTGCCATTGTATTTGTTCATTTCAGCGTGATAAAATCCACTTAAAGGGAATCTCTCTGATTTGTCTTTCGATACAATAAATGAATACCAAGACTCTGCTTCAATATAATTATTGTAAAGCCTGTTGGAATTAGCATATGCATAGGCAATATCTAAATTGTTACTGTCTTTATCCAAAAGTATTTTGTAAAATGAACTTGCACTATAGTAATTTCCATTTTGAAAGGCTTCGTCAGCTATTTTTTTATATTCTTCATCCGTTTGAGCGGATAAACTTAAACTTAAAAAAATAAATAGTATACTTAAACTGATTTTGTAAAATTGCATGAAGTATTCAAAATGTTTGTTTTGAAAGTATAATAAATGAGTCTGGTCTCTTTTATAAATCATTGTAAGTTTCTTCTTAATTCTTCTCCTCTAAACTAAATTTAACTTAAAAAATCGGACACGGGATTTCTTTTATTTTTTTCTTATGTATCTGGTTTAAAATATATATAACTGAAATTTCGTAACCTCCTAAATATTTACTAGCAGGACTTAGGTCGGAAAAATTAAAGTCGTAGCTTAATCCAAAGCTCCATTTTCGTTGGTCGAGCCCTAGTTTTACAATAAAAGCATCCTTATTTCTTATGAAAGCACCTAAGTTAATGGCAGAGTAAAAATAAGGACTGTTATTGTTGATGAATTTAAAATCAGCACCCATGCAAAGCTCTATGTAAGGACCTTGTTTCATTATTAAAAGGGAAGGGAGTATATTCGTGTTTCGACTGATACCTATTTCGGAATTGGCATAAAAAACAAAACGTGTATTTAATTTTACACCTCCATTGTCAAAAAAAGAGAGCTTGGGTTGATTCAGATGAAAAGCAGAAATCCCTGCATTGAAAAGCAGTTGATCTTGTAATTGTAAAAACCAATGGACTCCACTTGAAAAATCTGCATAAAAATAATTGGATTTATTAAAATTCTCCCCATTGTATAAGCTTGGATCATAATAGCCTCCATTGTATTGGTTGTCGAAATTCAATTGGCTATAGTCAAACCTATGTTGAGCACCTCCGGCTTGAATCCCAAATGAAATAAAATGACTATTTCTTTTATTCAACCCTTTGGTGTAGGATAATGACAAATTTGCCTGGGTAGTTCCCATTCCAGCGTCTCCTGCTCTGTCGCTATTAAATACAATACCTATACCTATAATATCTCTCTTGAACTTTCTTTTGAGCAATTGCATATCAAAAGATCCTGAAAAAGTACTATAGGGTTTTGTTACAGATGTCCATTGATTTCTGTGATTCAAAACGAATCTGTGAGAACCATGGAAAAACCCAGTCAACGCAGGATTTAGATTTAAAGGTGAATCGGTAAACTGCGAAAAATGAATATCCTGACCTGCTAAAAACTGAGATGATAGCAAGACAAAAAGCAGGAGGAGGTGTTTTTTTAAGTATTGGATATTCACTTCTTATCTTATCAATGTTAAGTTTCCTTTTTTCTCAAAATACTTTTGATTTTGGCATTTTCCTTTAAAATAATAGACGAAAACACCAGGTTGGCAATAATCCCCATTGTATTTACCATCCCATCCGTTTTGTGTTGAATTGCTTTCAAAAATCTTTTCGCCCCAGCGATCAAATACTTTAATATTCATTTCTGTCAAAATTTCACTTCTTACAAAAAAAACATCATTCTGTAAATCATTATTGGGAGTAAAACCATTGGGTATAAATATGTAGGGTTCTCCACATAACTGATCAATGACAACGATAGTAACAGAGTCGGAATGTTTACAACCATAAGGGTCTGTCATTTCCAAATAATAAGTAGTAGTAATTAAGGGTGTTGCAATGGGGTCGGGGCTGTTGGCATTGTTCAATCCTGTTGCAGGGTACCAGTTGTAAGTAACATTGTTGAGGTGGGTTGCATGCAATTGTGTGCTTAAATCTTTAAAAATGGTATCCTTATCAACCCAAACTAAGACATTGGTAAAAATACTATTTATCCAAATACT
>CAZCBG010000043.1:0-26261 GCA_964496885.1 uncultured Bacteroides sp.
TATAGTAATAAATTCTTTACAGAGAATGATTCCTAAACCTGTCCCCTTTTCATTTTGTGTACCTGGAGTTGAATAACCATCACTTATATTGAAAAGTTTGTCGATTCTCTTTTTTGATATTCCAACGCCAGTATCGCTTACAGAAACGGTTAATTGGTTTTGTTTGCTCATTGCTGAAATCGTAATCTTTCCCTCAGCTTGAGTAAATTTAATAGCATTTGAAATCAAATTTCTCAAAACAGTGCTGATCATTTCCTTATCTGCATTAACATGAATACTTGCTGGAAGTGTATTAGCAATTAGGATTGATTTTTGTTCAGAAATGTTTTTTAATAAAAGTATCACTTCGTTGATAAGAGGAATTATATCGAAATATTCTGGATTGAAGTTCATCCTACCCGATTGTGATTGCGCCCATGCCATGAGGTTCGTCAGCAAATCCATTGCCCTGTTTGACGACTGAAGTATGATATTTGCAAATTCCCCAATATTTTCATAGTCCTTTTTCTTGATCTGTTCTATAAGAAGATCGCTAAAACCGATAATAGCATTAAACGGGTTTTTCAGATCATGAGAAATGATAGAGAAGAACTTGTCTTTGTCCTTGTTTAATTGAATCAATTGCAGAAGTTCATTATTCGTAGTGATTAATTCTGCAGCCCGTTTCTCTTTCTCTTCGTTTTGAAAAACCAGTTCTTTGTAGGCAATGATTAATTCAGTAGCTCGTTTTTCTTTCTCATTGTTTTGAAAGACCAGCTCTTTGTTGGCAATCACTAGCTCTGCAGCTCGTTTTTCTTTTTCATCATTCTGAAAGAACAACTCTTTGTTAGCAATGATCAACTCTGCAGCCCGTTTTTCTTTTAAGGCTTTTAATGAAATATTCTCCTGACGTGATTTAAGCAACTCACTTTTAAGTTCCTCCTTGTTTTTGCGCTTTAGGTCCATGGTGAAAGTTATTTTAAAGATAAACTTTTTTAGCTGGTCTTTTTTTTAAATATTTGCCATTAAACAGTATTATGTTGTATTAAAATTACAAACTGTCAAGAAAAATTAGGTGGCTAGTTGCTTTGATGAGAGTTTATTATTATTAAGATTTACATTTGAATAGATTAATTTATTTATATGTTCATTTACTATAAGGGAAAGTTAAAAATACTGTAGTTCCCTCATTTATTATTGATTCCAAATGCATTTTTCCACCGAGTAATTCTATCATTTTTTTTGAAATAGATAAGCCTAAGCCACTGCCCTCGAAAGCACGTGTATTAGAGACATTTTCCTGCATATAACTTTCGAATACAAGCTCTTGCGAATTTTTTTCAATGCCTTTACCAGTGTCTTTTACAAAGATTTCAATATTATTATTTTTTATTTCAAACCCCAGGGTAATAGTTCCTTCTTTTGTAAATTTTACCGAATTATCTACGAGTTTTGAAATAGCTTTTCTAAGTATTTCTCCATCTGTTTGTAGGATAAAATTATCAGCATAATCAGGAAATTCCATTTTAACCTTCAGATTCTTTTTCTTTCCTTGTTCTTGAAAATACTCAAAGACATTCGTCAATAAAGAAGAAATATCAGTTGGTTGAGGATGCACTTCCATATTTCCGGAAACAATCAGAGATATATCCATGATGTCATTAACGGTGTTCATCAATCGGTTGCTACTGTTGTTCAGGATTTTCAAAAACTCTTCTTTTTCATCCTTTGAGATATCGGGTTGAATAATTAAAGGGGCAAAACCCAGAATAGCATTCAGTGGTGTTCTTATTTCATGCGAAATATTATTGATAAAAGCTGTCTTAAGACGGTCGCTGGCTTCAGCTTTGTCTTTAGCATTCATTAATTCTGCTGCCCCTTTTTCCTTTTCTGTGTTTTGAAAGGCAAGTTCCTTATTTGCCGCAATTAGTTCTGTAGCTCGTTTTGCTTTCTCCTCGTTTTGAAAAGCAAGTTCCTTATTGGCAATGATTAGTTCTTCGGCTCGATTTTCTTTCTCACTGTTCTGAAAAGCAAGTTCCGCGTTAGCAATGATTAGTTCTTCAGCACGTTTTACTTTCTCCTCGTTTTGAAAAACAAGTTCTTTGTTGGCAATGATGAGTTCATCTGCCCTTTTTTCTTTCTCTTCATTCTGATAAAGAAGTTCCTTGTTGGCAATGTATAACTCTTCGGCACGTTTTTCCTTCTCTATGTTTTGAAAAACAAGTTCCTTGTTCGTATTGATTAACTCTTGTTCTGCCATCTTAAGTGTGGTAATATCATTGGATACACCAATGATACCAATGACCTGACCAATTGAATTCCGCAAAGGTAATTTGCTGGTATTTAACCATAAAACCTGACCATCAGATTGATGCTGCGATTCTATAATGTGCAATCTTTCTTTACCAGATTCCATGACAGCCCTATCATCATTAAGGTATTTAGTAGCTTCTGTTGATGCCCAAGGCATTTCATGATCTGTTTTTCCGACAATCTCAGCAGGCGTTTTTAATCCGGCTCCGCTAGCAAATGAATGATTACATCCCAGATAATTCGATTGTCTGTCTTTCCAGAATACCACTCCAGGAAAATTTTCAAGGACCATTTGAAACATATTTTCACCTTTTAGTAATATCTCCTCAGCTTGCCTGCATTCAGTCATGTCAGTTATAATGCCTAATATTCCAATTAAATTTCCCTCCTTATCTTTTATTGCATCTGCACGCTCATAAGCCGGAAAGACACGCCCGCTTTTAGTTAGCATTTCTAATTCTCCTGACCAGGATTTGCCTTGCAAAATAGTTTTAAAAATTTGATTTGCTATAACCGGGTCTTTAACCCTGGCCATTCCCCCTCCGGCTTTCTCTGTTTCTTCGGCAGTTTCGAAACCAAACAGATCGGAAAGTGCTTTGTTCTGATAAAAATGATGTCCCTGAGAGTCAGAAATTCCAATGGCATCACTTGCTGAATCAAGCGCTTTCGAGATTTGAAATAGCCTTTTTTCAGCATTTTTCCGTTCAGAAATGTTATATACAAATCCTAAGCATATCAGAGGAGCTCCATTTAAATCTCTTTTTATAACAGAACCATAATCGTAGAACCAAATATATTCACCTGAACTGGCTAGAATCCGGTATTCAGCTTCATATTTGTCAAGACTACCATCAAGATGACCTTTCATCGCATTCATGATCTTTTTATTATCTTCAGGGTGAATCAAAGCTGTAAAATCGCTGTAATGTGAAAAGTTTTCAGGTGAAAAACCCAGCTTTTCAACTTTATGCTTATTGAAAGTGACATTTCCGGTTATAACATCCATTTCCCACCAGGTCATTTTCCCGCTTTGCATGGCAAGTGTTAACTTAGAATTGGTTTCACACATTTCATCATACACGAATTTGTGCTTAGAATTTTCTTTAACATATAATTCCTTTAAAGAATTATGTTCTTGCCCTAATTTCAGTAACTCTTTTTGGAGTTGTACGCAGGTTTTGCTTTGAATTTCCATAGCAAAGTTTATTTTAAATGATGAGATTTTTGTTAGATTGTTTCTAAAGATTAACAATAACAAGTAAAAATGGAGTGATAAAATAAGAAAAAGTAAAAAAGACTAGCTGGCTTGCTGAAATTATGTGTCGCTGATATTTTTTTCAAATATACGAATAATTGACTTGTAAATAAAATAAATGAGATGCTTTGCATCACTCAACAAAACAAAATAATCAAGTTTAATTCTCCTATTCCAAACTGGATTACTTTATGTAGATTATACTCCTACAGTAAGCTTATGCTAAATAGCGTAAAGCTTCTACTTTTGGGCGTAAACTGTTGGTGAAAAGGTGGTATAAAATGTTGAAATGGCTTAAACTTAACCCAACGATAGAGCGTTGGGTTTTTTGTTCCTTTGTAGAGAACTTATCTCTTATAAATTGTTTTTTTTTGTATTTTTGCTAATTACAAACACTCAACCATGGGCGAGCAACTCAACATTGTCATACTCGGAACCGCACATCCCTACAGAGGAGGGCTGGCTGCCTACAACGAAAGATTGGCTAGGCAATTTCAGGAAGAAGGACATCAGGTCTGCATCTATACGTTTAGCTTACAATACCCGGGATTTTTATTCCCCGGTAAATCGCAATTTTCCGATGGAAAGCCACCCGAAGGCATCGATATCCGTGTTTGTGTAAATGCTATCAATCCCCTGAACTGGATAAAGATAGGGAGAGAAATTAAATATCTCCATGCCGATCTGCTGATTATTAAATACTGGTTACCTTTTATGGCTCCCTGTTTTGGAAGCATTGCCCGTATCGTTAAGCGAAATCGTAAAACAAAAGTAATTTGTATAGTTGACAATATCATCCCACACGAAAAACGAATAGGGGACTTTCAGCTAACTAATTATTTTGTAAAAGCTGTGGATGCTTTTGTAGCCATGTCGAAATCGGTGCTCAACGATATTGCATTTTTCGATCAAAACAAAGCCAAGGCTTTTTGTCCCCATCCTTTGTTCGATAATTTTGGCGAAATAATAGATAAAAAGATGGCCATTGCTCAGGCAGGGCTCGATCCTCAGTATGATTATCTTTTATTTTTCGGGTTTATTAGAGCTTATAAAGGATTGGATATATTGCTGCAAGCTTTTGCCGATGAACGTTTGCGTAAATTTCCTGTAAAGTTAATTATAGCCGGCGAATTTTACGAAGATGCAAAGCCATATACAGATCTCATTGAATCATTGAACCTCAGTAATCAACTTGTATTAAAAACCGATTTTATCCCTGATCTTGAAGTTGGCCGTTATTTCTGTGCAGCTGATATGGTGGTTCAGCCTTATAAAAATGCAACACAAAGCGGCGTTACACAAATAGCCTATCATTTCAACAAACCCATGCTGGTTACTAATGTAGGTGGTTTGTCGGAAATAGTACCTGACGGTATAGCAGGTTATGTAGTGAAAGCCAATCCAACAGACATAGCCGACCAATTGTATGATTTTTATGAAAATAATAAAGCAGGCTATTTTGAAGCTGGTATTTTGAAAGAAAAACAGAAATACCTCTGGAGCAGGATGACAGCTACTATTTACGAATTATTTAAAAAAACAAAAGCATGATAATCAGAAGTAAAGCTCCCCTTAGAATTGGTCTGGCAGGAGGTGGTACCGATGTTTCGCCTTTTTCGGATATTTATGGCGGTGCCATCCTCAATGCAACGGTGAGCCTTTATGCCTATGCCAATATTCTGCCACGAAAAGATGGGAAAATTGTTTTCAGATTAAACGACAGACAGGAGTATTATGAATATGCATCTGATTTGCAACTTCCCTTGGATGGCAAGGCTGATTTGCTCAAAGCCATTTATAATAAAATTACAAATAAATTCACTAACAAGGCTTTATCGTTTGAGATATCTACCTTTGTAGATGCTCCTCCGGGTTCAGGACTTGGAACTTCATCCACATTGGTAGTAGCCGTACTGGGTGCTTTTGCCGAATGGCTTTCATTGCCATTGGGCGAATACGACCTGGCACATCTGGCGTATGAGATCGAAAGAGTGGATATGGCTATGGCTGGTGGTAAACAGGATCAATATGCTGCAACTTTCGGTGGTTTTAATTTCATGGAGTTTTATGAAAACGACAAAGTCATCATCAACCCTTTGCGGATCAAAGACCGTATCATGAATGAACTTTCAAATAACATACTGCTTTTTTATACCCAAACCAGCAGAAATTCATCAGACATCATTGAGCAACAACAGAAGAATGTAAATGCCAAGAATACAAAGTCGATTGAAGCCATGCAAAAGTTGAAAGAACAATCGATTATGATGAAAGAAGCTTTACTGAAAGGCGAATTGAATCAGATCGGGGAAATACTGAACATGGGCTGGCAGTATAAAAAACAAATGGCCGAAGGCATCTCTACCACCTTGTTTGAAGAATTGTACGAAACAGCACTCAAAGCAGGTGCTACAGGCGGTAAAATTTCAGGAGCAGGCGGTGGAGGTTTTATCTTTTTCTATTGCCCCGGAAATACAAGGTATGAGGTTATTAAATCCTTGGAAAAATTTGGCGGTAGTTTTCAACGTTACGAATTTACGAAACAAGGACTGGAAACCTGGGTGAGTGAATAGGAGAGGGAGCGGAAAGGTGACTAAGAGACTAAGAGACTAAGAGACTAAGAGACTGAGAGACTGAGGGCATCTCATTCCCTTTTGTCATTTGCAACGAAGTGAAGTTCTCATAAAAAAATTACGAATTACGAATAATGAAATGTTCATTTCCTTCTGTCATACTGAACGAAGTCAAGCATCTCATTAAAAATGACCAGAAATAGACTAAAGACCGAAGACCGAAGTTAAAACAAATGTCAAGAAGTTTATTCCTAATTCTTAATTTCAAATCCCTAATTAAAAAAGCCTACAGCCTAAAACACTATAGCCTAGTTTAATAACTGAAAACTGATAAAAATGGAAGCAATTATACTCGCAGGTGGACTTGGTACCCGTTTACAAAATGTTGTAAAAGACCTTCCCAAGCCGATGGCCGATATCAAGGGCCAACCTTTTTTAAAGTATCTGTTGGATTATTTATCCGGCTATCAGATTGAGCGTGTAATACTTTCGGTTGGTTATAAACACGAAGTGATAGAGAATTATTTTGGCAACAGATACAAAAATATAGAATTGGTTTATGCCATTGAAGAAGAGCCGTTAGGAACCGGTGGCGGTATCATGAATGCCTGCCAATATCTGAATTCCGATTTATTTTACCTTATCAACGGAGATACTTTTTTTAATGTAAACCTGATTGATTTAACAACTTTTCATCAGCATCAAAATGCAGATTTTACATTGGCGGTTAAGCCCATGAAGGATTTTGAACGTTATGGAACTGTTGAGATATCCAATCATCGCATTCTTCAATTTAACGAAAAACAATATAAGAAGCAAGGTTTAATCAATGGAGGTGTGTATTTGCTTGATAAACGCTTACTTCAATCATTCAACTTTCCCCTGAAGTTTTCTTTTGAAAAAGATTTTTTAGAAATCTATTTATCAAAGTACTATTTTGCTGCTTATGTATGTAGCAATTATTTTATCGATATTGGTATACCCGATGATTACCTGTTGGCACAACAGGAATTAGAAAAACAATTTTTGTAAGAAAGTGAATGGCTGTTCTATTATAGTTTAGGTGATTATTCCCAGATAAAAACATCCATTTTTTGTTTGGGTCGCTGAGCATCTCTCCATTTAAAATTTTTCAGCAAACGATCTGGTTCAGCTAGTTCATTGGCCGGATACAAGGTTCCTTCAGGCGATTTTATAAAGGTAATGGTTTCAATTTGTTTATTGATGATAAAAATGAGCAAATCGCTGGCAACGGCTTTGTTGATCCCCAGCAATTCAGTGCTGTTCTCTTCCTTCATATAGTAAATCGTTTCGGAATTGCCCTTCACCTTGATTTTATACAATTGGTTCTTACTGAAAAACCCTTGCATATTTTTTCCTTTTACCTGGTTATATTGATTGCTATCACTCTGCGAAATAATATAGGCATTGCTCCTCAAAAACATTTCTTTCATTTCCTTTTCTCCGGTAAGCAACATAATGGTATCTGCTGTCAATTGATTTTCATCTGTCCAGAGAACGGGTGTATAATACATTGTCATTAACGAATCTCTCATCACAAAAGAAATTGAATCGCAGCTTCCCTGAATATCGCTTCTAAAAAATTTTACTTTGTGAAAAGCGATGATCAATTCGATGTTATCGGCGGTATCATATTTAGCTTTGAGCGAATCAGCATGTAAAAACAAAGAATCACCATTGTCGACAAATATTGCCAGTACACTGTCGGTAGCCATTGATTTATGATACAACTCGCTGTTTTCGATATAGTTTGCTTTTACGGTAATGTTTTTAACGGTATCAATCAGGGTAACGTTATTGAATGCTTTTCCAAACCCTATTTTTCGGTCGTAATACAAGCTGTCGCCATCCAGGTGTTGGGTTTTGGTTTCCAGCCAGGCATTTTTACTAAATTGCGATTTGTCGGTTTTGGTGTTGTACCAGCCATTTTCGCAATAGATGGTGTTTTCTTTGCTGACAATATTGGTTGGACCATAAAAATAAGCAATTTCAGTTACGGTATTAAACATCAGGGTATCTGAGTCTATCGTATACTTAGGGTTGGTAAGTAAAACATCTTTTTTGAAGAAGAATTGTTTTTTACTTGTAAAATAATGGCCTATTTTGCTGGTAAGTACGTTTTCTTTGTCAATAATTTTACCACCTGTATTATAACTTGCAATCCCACTCTTTCTGTCATAATTAAGATAATCAGTGGTCAGAACTGTCTGATTATCTATTAATTTAACATTTCTATAAATTTCAGCAATTTTGGTATTTCCGTCATATTTAAGCATATCACCGTAAATATTCAAGGTGTCACTCATTTTGATTCTTACCTTACTGAAAGCTTCAATTTTATTTTCTATCTGGAAAAAATAGGCGCTATCACAAAATAGTCGAGTCCCTTCATGATTGAATACCACATTTCCGACAAGGACACTGATGTTTTTGTTGATTTCGTGCGACCGCATCAAATCAGCTTCATACGTGATATTGGTTTGCCCCATACTCATCAAAGGAAAGGCAAAGAGTAAAAATTGGAATATTGTTTTGATACGATTCTTTTTAAACATATTAAACATTAAAAAACCCACTTTATTGTAGTGGGTTTTAAAAAATCTATGTAGCTACAAATTATTTGTCGCCTACTTTTTCTTCAAAGCTTCTGTCGTGCTTGCTTGCTTTTTCTTCTTTATTGTAACTGGCATCTTCCTCTACATCACCTTCTTCGATGTGGTCGATTCCACCTACTCCGTCAAACCAAAGTTTAGTGATTTTAGGAGTTTTGCTGCGTTTTACTTTTTGTGAGATTTCAACATAATAGTAGTTTTTTAGTTTTTTCTCAGGAAAGAGTTTCTGATAATTTCTATCGTAAATTATTTTTTCAGCTTTTACAATCTTGTATTTATCATATTTTTTAATCAGATAGTTTTCCAAAGGTCTGAAGATATTCTTTGGATCCATAATAGAAGTAGTAGATACCATTTTTGCATCGGGTGAAAATTCGGCTTTTTGCTCCATTTCGTGAAAAAAGAAAGTTGCAATAAAGTTAGAATCATTTTGTTTCCATTCAATTTCTTCTGATCTTGGAAATTTTTTCTCAAAATATTTTTTTACAGCGATAGGTACATCCGTATTATCTGAAGCTTCCGCTTCTTCTTCTTTTGCTTTTTTCTTGTTTACTCTTGCTGGTTTTTCAACTTTAACGACTGGTTCGGGTTTAACAACAGCTTCAGGTGTAGCAATTGTTACTTCAGCATCGTCTGCCTCAACCTTTTTCTTTTTAGTTTTGGCTGGCTTTTCTTCTTCTGCTACTTCCTCTTTTTTCTTTTTATTTTTAACGGGTTTATCTTCTTCAAAAGTGGCATCTTTTTTTACTTCAGTATTAACTTTCACTATTTCAGGTGCAGTATTTTTTGTTAACTTACCTGTTAAATCAAAGAAAAGTTCTCCGTTTTCTTCCTGACTTAATCCTTTCTTCTGAATTTTTAAATAATAATAATTATTGTCGTTAGGTTCTTCAATATATTGAGAGGTAGTAAGCTTGTAACCAACATAATTGTCATAAAAAAATTTAACGATGTTGCTGGGTAATTCTTTTTCGCCAACAGGGAATTTAGATATGATCCATTTTCCTTCAGCTGAAATTTCAGCTTTACCTGATTGCCCATCTACTTTAATACTGGCAAAATAGCTTCCATCTTTGAGTTCCCATGCTTTTGCTTTTACTTCAGGATAAATAGTTTCCAGCCCAATCAATACATCTTTAGGGACTTGCTCTTCATCGATTTTTTGAGCAAAACCATTTGCAGTCAATAGAATTAGAAAAAAAAGAATCGTAGTTCTCATAAATTTTAATTTTTAATTAATTACTTCTGAAAATTGTTTGTGTCCTGTCGGGTCCATTTGAAACAATGGTAACAGGAACTTTCACAATGTCTTCAATATATTGAATATATGCTTTCATATTTTCAGGAAATTGATTATACGTTGAATTGTGAATAATGTTACTGTTCCAGCCTTTTATTTGTTCATATTCAGGCTGTAAAAGGTTTTCGTCGCTTTCAAAAGGAAGATAATCAATAAGGCTGCCATTGTAATTGTATTGTTGACAGACTTTTATAGTTTCAAAAGAATTTAATACGTCTATCTTAGTAATAACCAATTCTGTCACGCCATTGAGCATAATAGCATATTGTAAAGCAGGTATATCGAGCCATCCACAACGGCGAGGACGACCTGTAGTAGAGCCAAATTCGTGACCTTCAGCTCTCAGTTTTTCTCCAACGCTATCAAATAATTCGGTAGGGAAGGGGCCACTTCCTACCCTGGTGCAATAAGCTTTGCAAATCCCTATTACTTTACCGATTTTATCGGGCGAAACACCTAAACCTGTGCAAACTCCTGCGGTAATGGTATTTGAAGAGGTGACAAAGGGATAAGATCCAAAGTCAACATCTAACATGCTTCCTTGTGCACCTTCAGCCAATATAGATTTGTTATCTTTTAGCGCCTGATTGATATAGTATTCGCTATCGATTAGGTCAAATTTCTTTATGTTTTCAATTACTGACAGCCATTGTAATTCATATTCGGCAAAAGATATATTTTCAATCTGATGATTTTCAAAATCAAATTTGTGAAATTTTAAGATTTCGAGGTGTTGATTTTTAAGTTGAGCGTATTTCTGCATGAAATTTGGGTTCAATAAATCGCCTACTCTTAATCCATTTCTTGCAGTACGGTCAGTATATGCCGGACCGATACCTTTGAGGGTAGAACCTATTTTTGTGAGTCCTTTTGATTTTTCATAAGCTGCATCTAACAATCGATGTGAAGGAAGGATGAGGTGAGCTTTTTTAGAAATTTTAAGATTTTTAGTAGCATCTACCTCGCGAGCCATCAGTTTGTCAATTTCACGCTGGAATATCAATAGATCGATTATCACACCATTTCCAATGATATTGATCGTTTTTTCATGAAAAATACCTGATGGGATGGTATGCAAAACATGCTTTATCCCATTAAATTCAAGGGTATGTCCGGCATTAGGACCACCCTGGAATCGTGCAATAATATCATATTCAGGCGTTAAAACGTCTACAATCTTCCCTTTTCCTTCGTCGCCCCATTGCAGACCAAGTAATACATCAACTTTCATCATTATCTGTTATTTGTTTCCTATTATTTCTTTTTTGCATAAAATACTAACGAATGTTCTATTACATTCACATTATATAAATTTTCTATTGATTTCTTAATTTCTTCTATCCGGGGATCACAGAATTCAAGTATTTCGTTGCTTTCAGTCAGCAAAACATGATCATGTTGCTTAAAATTAAATGATTTTTCATAGATTGCACTTGTTTCGTTGAACGAATGTTTTGTAACAAGATTACAGTTTATCAGTAATTCCATTGTATTGTATAAAGTAGCTCTGCTTACTGCATACCTGTTTTTTCTCATTTTAACATACAGGGTTTCAATATCAAAGTGACCGTTAAATGCATAGATTTCTTTAAGAATTGTATTTCTTTCAGGTGTTTTTCTATGTTTATTTTCTTCAAGATAGTTAATAAAATGTTTCTTCACCAATTCAAAAGTACTGTCAACAACCTTCTTCATTTTTCTGTAATTTTAATTGCATAAAATTAGTATTTTTTTTATTCAAAATGAATTTAAATAAATAATTCATTAAAAAATTCAGCAATCTTTAAATATATGCAATTAGCTCATTCTGATAATTTTTTGAACACCTTCGATTTTCTTTAATTTTTTCATCAGGTCTTTCAGGTGAATTGTGTCACTTACATAAATCATAATTAATCCTTCAAAAATACCTTCACTGCTTTGCAGATTAAACGATCTGATATTAAGGTTCAAATCTTCGGAGATGATGCGGGAAATATCTTTTACGACCCCTCTTTTGTCTATTCCTTTTATTTCTATACCTGTTAAGAATGTGATAAGTTCGTTTTCTTTCCATTTTGCTTTCACAATTCGGTTGCCAAATTTCGACATGAGCTGAATGGCTTCTTCACAATTGGTCCGATGGATATGAATGCCTTCCTCTGGAGTAATAATGCCAATAACATCATCGCCGGGAATAGGATTGCAGCATCCTGAAATACAATATTTTAAATTTTCATTTTTTGCTCCGAGCATTAAAGTTTCGGGTTTGTTTTTTATTTGTCTTCTGATTTCTTCGGCAAGGGATACGATGGGTTGATAGATTGCTTTTTTAGTAATGGAAAATGGATTAATATAATCCGTCCATTTTGTTTTTTCTACATTTTGAAAACAAGTTTTTAATTCTTTGGTAGTTATTTTATTGATATAAGCTAAATGGAAAAGTTGAGTTGTACTTTGAATTTTTAAAAATTCCTTTAAAATGCCAAGTGTAGTTTTATTAAAATCGATATCCAATTGAATATATAATTTTTGGAGTATAAGTTTTCCTTCTTCTGAATGAATTTTGTGTTCTTCTTTAAGTGCAGATTTTATTTTAAGTTTAGCTTTGGCTGTAACTACATTTTCGTACCAATCGTCGGTGGGTTTTTGTTTGCTTGACGTAATAATTTCAACCTGATCTCCGCTTTGGAGCTGATAATTTACAGGAACCAATTTGTGATTTACTTTAGCTCCAATGCAGTTATTGCCGATATCTGAATGGATATTGTAGGCGAAATCCAAAATAGTAGAATTAACGGGTAGGGTTTTCATATCACCTTTTGGGGTGAAAACAAAAATTTCTTCGGCAAAAAGGTTGAGCTTAAAGTCGGCTAAAAAGTCAAGTGCATTCGTATCTGCGTTTTGGATTATTTCTTTGATTTTATTGAGCCAATCGTCTAAGCCAGATTCGGGTTTAATAGTTTCACTATCAGCATCTTTGTATTTCCAATGAGCGGCATATCCTTTTTCGGCAATTTCATCCATTCGTTTAGTGCGAATCTGAACTTCCACCCATTTGCCCGAATGGCTCATAACAGTTGTATGCAAAGCTTCGTATCCGTTTCCTTTAGGAATTGATATCCAATCGCGAAGTCTGTCGGGATTAGGACGGTAAAAGTCAGTAACTATGGTATATACGTTCCAACAATCCGCTTTTTCGTTTTCCAGGGGTGTGTCTATAATAATCCGAATGGCAAAAAGATCAAACACTTCCTCAAACGGAATTTCTTTTTTAATCATTTTCCCACGAATGGAATAAATGGATTTGGCTCTGCCAGTGATGCTAAAATCAAATCCTTTTTCGGACAATGTTTTTTTGATGGGATAAATGAATTTACCGATAAACCGTGCCCTTTCAATTTCTGACTCTTTTAACTTGGTGGAAATGGAACTGTAAACATTCGGTTCAGTGTATTTTAACGACAAATCCTCCAGTTCGCTTTTTATGGCATGTAATCCTAATCGATGGGCTAAAGGAGCATATAAATATATAGTTTCGGAAGCTATTTTAAGTTGTTTGTCCTTTGGCATTGCATCCAGTGTTCGCATATTGTGCAAGCGATCCGCTAATTTTAGGAGAATTACCCTTACATCGTCGGAGAGGGTAAGCAGGATTTTTTTAAAGTTTTCGGCCTGTAAAGATAGGGATGTATGATCAAATATTTCTTCTATTTTGGTGAGTCCATCAATAATCTGAGCAACTTTCTTTCCAAAAAGTGCTTCAATATCAGCGATTGTATATTCAGTATCTTCCACAACATCATGCAATAAAGCACAAATAACTGAAGTAGTACCCAGGCCAATTTCTTGTACTGCAATAGAGGCTACTTCGAGGGGATGATAAATATAAGGTTCGCCTGTTCGACGGCGCATATCTTTATGTGCATTCACTGCTAGGTTAAATGCTTTGCGAATCAGTTTTTTATCTTCTTTGCTTATATTTGAACGCCATACCGTAAAGATATTGCGGTAGCGTTTTAATATTTCTTTTTTCTCAAATTCCTCATCAATAATATACATCGTCTCTGCTCAAAAAGTATTATTTATTTAATAAACAAAAATAGTTTAATTTTTCTTCCAAAGCTTACAATTTTTAAAAGATTTATTTTTAAAATCTATTAATTTGCTGATTTACAAATCAGAATTTATTAAGTTGAGAGAAAATCAAAAGAGTCGCTACGCTTGATACGAAACGACTCTTTGAAAGTATAGTGATGAATAGTATTTATTTTGAATAATCCATTGCTACATTACGCTTGTAACCATCATATCTCCATTTTGCGTTTTCCTGAGCTATTTTAAACAGTTCATTGGCTTCTGCAGGGAATGTTTTCTTCAGGGAAGAATAACGCACTTCGCTGTTTAAGAAATCCTGGAATTTATCCCATTCAGGTTCTTTTGAATCGAGTAAGAAGGGGTTTTTGCCCTCATCGGCCAAAAGCGGATTGTAACGGAACAAATGCCAGTAACCACAATCAACGGCTAATTTAGCTTCTTCCTGTGTTTTACCCATACCGTTTTTCAAACCATGGTTGATACATGGTGCATAAGCAATAATTAGTGATGGACCTGGGAAAGCCTCTGCTTCTTTTAATGCTCTGAAATACTGACCCTGATTGGCACCCATTGAAACCTGAGCTACATAAACATATCCGTAAGTCATGGCCATTGCACCTAAATCTTTTTTACGGATTCTTTTACCTGAAGCCGCAAATTTGGCCACAGCTCCTACAGGTGTTGCTTTTGACGACTGACCGCCTGTATTAGAATAAACTTCTGTATCCATTACCAATACATTGATGTCTTCACCAGAAGCCAATACGTGGTCTAAACCACCATAGCCGATATCATACGCCCAACCATCGCCACCAAATACCCAAACAGATTTTTTGATTAAATATTGACGAAGTTTATAAATAGATTGGCAGCATTCGCAATCGCATTTTTCAACCAAAGGAAGTATTTTGTCGCTGATTTCTTTTGATAGATTAGCGTTTTCTTTATTAGCAATCCATTCTAAGAATAGAGCTTTCAACTCATCGGAACAGCAATCTGATTTTTGAGCATCTTTCATAACTAGTTCCAGCCTGCTGCGCAATTTGTTAACAGCAGTGAGCATTCCAAACCCATATTCAGCATTATCTTCGAACAAAGAGTTTGCCCATGCAGGTCCCTGACCTTCTTTGTTTTTGCAATAAGGCATTGAAGGAGCTGAACCACCATAGATAGAAGAACATCCGGTAGCATTGGCAACCATCATTCTTTCACCATATAATTGGGTAATTAATTTGATATAAGGTGTTTCGCCGCAACCAGCACAAGCTCCTGAGAACTCGAACAATGGTTGAGCAAACTGACTATTTTTGAATGTTTTTTCTCTTGGTGCACGTTCGGTTTTATAGGATATGTTTTCTATCAGGTAATCCCAATTTGTAGTTTCAGAAAGCTGGCTAGCCAATGGTTTCATTACCAATGCTTTTGTTTTAGCAGGACACACATCAAAACAATTGCTGCAACCTGTACAATCCAAAGGTGTAACCTGGATTTTAAATTCAAGGCCAGTTAATTCTTTACCAATTGCTTTAAGCGTCTTGATGCCAGCAGGTGCATTTTGCATTTCGGTTTCATCTAATAAGAAAGGACGAATAGCTGCATGAGGACAAACATAAGCACATTGATTGCATTGGATGCAATTTTCGGGTAACCATTCAGGAACGTTTACAGCAATACCACGTTTTTCGTAAGCAGCAGTACCAGCGGGGAAAGTTCCGTCTTCTCTGCCTAAAAATGCACTTACAGGTAAATCGTCCCCTTTAAGGTTATTGATAGGCTCAACAATATTGCGAATAAAATCAGGAATATTTCTATTGTCATTTTCTGATGTTAAACTTAATTTGGCCCATTCTTCAGGAACTTCAACTTTTATAACATCACAACCGCGATCAACCGCGGCATTATTCATAGTTACAATGTTTTCACCTTTATTGCCATATGATTTCTTAATCGCATATTTCATTTCAGCAATCGCTTTTTCATAAGGAATTACTTCGGCTACTTTAAAGAAAGCTGCTTGCATAATGGTATTGGTGCGATTACCCAGACCAATTTCTTCGGCAATAACGGTAGCATTGATGATGTAGAAATTAATTTTATTTTCTGCCAGGAATTTTTTTACGTGGTTGGGTAATTGTTTTTTTGTTTCTTCAATATCCCATAAGCAATTGATAAGAAAAGTACCTCCTTTTTTCAGACCTTTCAGCATATCGTATCTTTCTAAGTAAGAAGGAACATGGCAAGCTACAAAATCTGGTGTATTTACAAGATAGGGAGAACGAATGGGTGTGTCACCAAAACGGAGGTGAGAAACAGTAATGCCACCTGATTTTTTAGAATCGTAAGCAAAATATGCCTGGGCATATTTATCGGTAGAATCTCCAATAATTTTAATAGAGTTTTTATTGGCACCTACCGTACCGTCAGAACCTAAACCATAAAATTTTGCTTCAAAAGTTCCTTTTGCAGAAATGCTAACTTCGGGTAATAATGGAAGTGAACGGAAAGTTACGTCATCCACAATCCCAACTGTAAATTGATTCTTGGATTCTTTCAGTTTCATGTTTTCGTAAACTGCTATCATTTGAGCAGGAGTGGTGTCTTTTGAACTCAATCCGTAACGACCGCCAACGATAATAGGTTTTTCGGCTTTTGTATAAAACATTTCAACAACATCCAGATACAATGGGTCTCCATTGGCACCAATTTCTTTGGTTCTGTCAAGGACAGTTAATTTCTTAACTGATTTTGGTAAAACGTTGAAAAAATATTTTTCAGAAAAAGGACGGTACAAATGAACACTGATCAATCCAACTTTTTCGCCTTTCGTCATCAAATAATCTACAACTTCTTTCGTAGTATCGGTAATTGAGCCCATGGCTACAATTATATGCTCAGCATCAGCAGCACCATAATAGGTGAATGGATGATAAACTCTTCCAGTAAGTTTTGCAATCTCTTGCATATAGTTTTCTACAAGATCAGGAATTGGTTCGTAGAAAGCATTGCAAGCTTCTTTAGCCTGGAAGAAAATGTCAGGATTTTGAGCAGTACCACGCATTACAGGATGTTCGGGATTTAAAGCACGATCTCTGAATTCTTGTAAAGCTTTATAATCAATCAATGGAGCTAAATCTTCGTTTTCTAAGGTTTCGATTTTTTGGATTTCGTGAGATGTTCTGAACCCATCGAAAAAATGACAGAAAGGAACCCTGGATTTGATAGCAGCTAAGTGAGCAACACCCGCTAAATCCATAATTTCCTGAACACTACCGGTAGCAAGAAAAGCAAATCCAGTCTGACGGCATGAATAAATATCAGAATGATCACCAAAAATTGACAATGCATGTGCTGCCAATGTACGGGCACTCACATGAAAAACACAAGGCAATAATTCACCTGCAATTTTATACATATTTGGAATCATAAGGAGTAAACCCTGTGATGCAGTGTAAGTTGAAGTTAAAGCTCCAGCTTGTAAAGAACCATGAACAGCACCTGCAGCACCGCCTTCCGATTGCATTTCAACTACTTTGACTTCATCACCAAAAATGTTTTTTCTGCCATGAGCAGCCCATTCATCAACGTTTTCGGCCATATTGGAAGATGGCGTAATAGGATATATTGCTGCAACTTCGCTAAACATATAAGCGATGTGTGATGCAGCATGATTTCCGTCACACGTAATAAATTTTTTCTTTCTTTCCATTGTAATGTATTTTTTTAAAAACTTGATTTATAGTATGTAAACTTTAAAAAGAGTGCTTGTGAATATTTTAACAAAAGTAATAATAATATCTAAATTAAAAGGCTTTAGAGAATGTTTTTATAAAGAAATTTAAGTTTAGACGTGAAAATTTATTTAATGTCCATATTTTAAAGATTTTACTTTAAAAATGGATTAAGTTTTTATAGAGAAAGTTTAAAGGATTTGCAAAATAGGAATAAAGTATAATTTTTTTGTTTATTTATATTGAAGAGTTAGGATTTTAAAAAGTGGTATAAAAGATAAAAAATTAGTCGCCAAACTCAATTCCAATCCCTTTAGCAGTTCTAACAATATCACCCTTAGTTCTGACCAGTTTAGGATGAATAAGGGCTTCGGTAAAAGGAACCGCATTGATATGAGGATGACGGTAAGCTACCATATGTCCAAACTGTTTTTCCAATACCATTTCAAAAGCTTTTACTCCAAATTCAGTGGCTAATACACGATCGTAAGCCATTGGTGTACCTCCTCTTTGAAGATGCCCCAGTACCACTGTTCTGATGTCGGCTTCAATGCCTGCCTTAATTAAATCGTGCATAAGCTTATCTCCAATACCACCTAATTTGAAATGTTCGTTGCCCACTTCATGGGTATCCTCACCTGTAGAAATTCCACCATAAGGCATGGCACCTTCTGCAACCACAATATTACAGAAACCTCTGCCTTTGAAATAACGGGAATTTACTTTTTCAATAATTTTTTCGAGTTTATAGGGGATTTCAGGAATCAGACAAACATCTGCACCACCTGCAATAGCAGCATGTGAGGCAATCCAGCCAGCATCACGACCCATCACTTCCAGGATAAATACACGGTTATGACTAGCTGCAGTGGTTACAAGTTTATCAACAGCATCGGTTGCAATTTGTACAGCTGTTTGAAATCCAAAAGTAAAATCGGTAGCAGCCAGATCATTATCTATTGTTTTGGGAACACCGATGATATTAAGTCCTTTTTCAAAAAGTTTTTGAGAAATCCGTTGAGAACCATCGCCTCCTATATTGATTACAGCATCAATACCTAAATAAGAAAGCTTGCGGATCATTTCGTCGGAACGATCGACCGTAGTCCAGTTTCCATCATTGTCTTTAATAGGCCAAGCAAAAGGGCCGCCCTTGTTTACGGTACCTATAATGGTTCCTCCCTGAACATGAATACCGGCAACCTTTGCATCGTCCAATACTACAATTTCAGTAGGTTCTCGCAACACACCATTGAAAGATTCAATACAGCCAATGACTTCCCATTCTTTTTCCTGATCAGCACGCTTTACAATGGCTCTTATCACTGCATTTAAACCAGGACAATCACCACCACCGGTCAATACCATTACTCTTTTCATTTCTTCAAGTGTATTTGATTCTTTATGTTTGCAAAATTAATTAAAGTTTGAATAGCTAAAACTTTTAATTACATATTCTGTTTATATTTACTCAATAATAATTTTAAATAATACACTCAATTGAAAACAAACAACAATTTAAATAAATTTACACCACGCATAAAGAGTCCAATATTATTAATTTTAGCCGGTATATTATGGTTCTCAGTAGGATTAATGCTTTGTAACTTTGCTTATCATTGGATGCTGCATTACGAAGGGAGATATACAATCTTAATTGTAATGTGCGGTACAATATTGGCTGTGCTTTTTGCCAGATTCAAATTCAAAAAATTTGCTGATAAAAATATCAAAAGAATAAAAGAAAAAGGCGATAAATCCTGTGTTTTTTCATTTATGTCGTGGCAGACTTATATTGTTGTTGCCTTTATGATGACGATGGGAATCATTTTAAGACACTCCTCTCTACCAAATGAATATTTATCTATCCTTTATATAGGTATTGGCGGTGCATTGTTTTTATCTAGTTTTGGATATTTCTGGAATTTTTATCTGTTAAAAGACATAAAAAACGATCAGTAATATGTTGATTTTAAATTACCTAATTATCTGATTAGTTTAGCAATAAGCATTGGTTTCTCGTAGGTTGTCATTTTTTTGTTAGGGCTACTACCCATAAAAAATTCAATAACACCACCTGAGACGATATCGTTGTGTGTGATAAAATTCTTGGTATAGGGTTTGCCATTCAATAGTATTTTCTGAATATAGATATTCTTATCTCCTGCATCATTGGCAATCATCTTAAAATTCTTTCCATTTGCAAGGTGTATTTCAGCTTTTTTCAGCTGAGGAGAACCGAAACAGTATACACTGTTGGCCGGATTTACCGGATAAAAACCCATGGCACTGAATATATACCAGGCCGACATTTGCCCGCAATCTTCATTTCCTGAATAACCCGATTGCTGATCGTTGTATAATTCATTCATTATTTTAGCACTGTAATATTGTGCTTTCCAGGGTTCGTTGGTAAAATCGTACAAATAAACGATATGATGGCTTGGTTCATTTCCATGTGCATATTGACCGATAAATCCTGAAGCATTTCCGTTTACATCTCCCGGTTTTGCATCCAACGTAAAAAATGTATCGAGTTTTTGAGTGAACTTTTTATCTCCGCCCATTAAGTCAATAAATGAAGGAACATCCTGAGGTACATACCAAAGGTATTGCCATGCATTGCCTTCTGTAAACGGAAACCCTCCGTTGCCCCCATAAGCGAGGGGGTTAAATCCCTCCAGCCATTTACCATCGCTATTTTTGGCTTTAAAGAAACCGATATTTTTATCAAAAAGGTTTTTATAGTTGGCTGAACGTTTTAGAAAGAACTGATAGTCGGCATCGTGTCCCAGCTTTTTGGCCATCTGAGCTACACACCAATCATTGTAGGCAATTTCGAGTGTGATAGATACCGATTGTGTCTGTAAATCTTCAGGGAAGAAGCCATATTGATTCAAAAGGTTGAAAGGAGCATTTTTATGAGCGTTGGTGGATGATGCTTTTACAGCTTCATAAGCCAGTTCATAGTCGAAACCTTTGATTCCCTTTATATAAGCATCCACAATTACAGGAATGGCATGGTTGCCAATCATGCAATAGGTATCTGATCCCCACAACTGCCAGATTGGAAGATACCCATAAGTTTTATACTGACGTATCATAGAATTGATAAATCCTGCGGTTCTGCTTTCTTGCAGCAATGTATACAATGGATGTGCAGCCCGATAGGTATCCCAAAGCGAAAAAGTACTGTAATGTTTTTTATCGGGTGCATTCTGTATGCTGTTGTCGGTTGCTAAATAATTACCCGAAACATCTGCAATGTTATTCGGCTGAATAAAAAGATGATACATACCGGTATAAAAGATAGTTTTTTGTCTGTCACTACCTTCAATATCAATGCATGATAGTTCTTTGTTCCATGCTTTATTGGCCAATGCTGCAATATTTTCAAAATCAAAATCTTTAATTTCAGCTGATAGGTTTTCTTTGGCGCCTTCGGCAGATACCGATGAAATACCAACTTTAACAATCAATGGCAATTGGTTATTTTGATTAAAATTCATGATTATTTTTAATTCGACATGATTTCCAACGGTTACGTCTGAAAATTCATACTGCCCTTCTTTGAAAACATGCGAATCGAAAGGGCGTGAGAATTCTGCCCTGAAATAAACTTTTCTGAGCTTGGCCCAACCTGAAATGATACGATAACCTTCTATTGTTTTATTGTCGATAACTCTCACCTGAGAAGATAAAATCTTCACAAAACGATAGGGACTATTCCTCACCAGTGAGTGGTCCATGTCAACAATCAGATGATAGGGTTTCTGATCAGCAAAGGTGTAGCGATGCATGCCACAATGTTCGGTAGCTGTCATTTCGGCTTTGATGTTGTAATCGTCCAATAAAACGCTGTAATAACCCGGGCTGGCTTTTTCGTTGGCGTGTTTGTATTTTGAACGGAAACCTGGTATTTTGCCATCATCACTGCCGGCTTTCCATTTCAGTTCACCTCCGTAAGGCATAAATAGAAAATCATACAAATCGGGGCAACCGGTACCGTTCAGATGGGTATGGCTGAAGCCAAGTATTGAAGGATCTTTATAGTCATAACCACTACAAGGATCATCGGGATATTCTCTGGTATCGGGACTTAATTGCACCAAGCCAAATGGTAGACAAGCTCCGGGAAAATTGCTTCCTGAAAGGCTCAGGCTATCAATGGAACCAGTACCTATGAATGGGTTGACAAATTTAGTATAATCTAGCGTTTGGGCTTTGTTTTGAGCAGTAATGCTACCTATAAATAGGGAAAAGAAAATGATAAAAGTAAATTTTTTCATGCAGACAGGTATTTTAATTTGCTATCATTGAAGATATGAATAGACCTAATAACATAGCTGCAAATATAATTATTATTTTATCAGCATGATGTCCTAAGGGCCTTATAAAAATAATTCAACGAATGCTAATTTTAATGGTGCTTATATTCTAAAGAAGATATTTCCAATTATAAGAAGGATTAGAATCAGTGATAGTATCGTAATAGAAATCAGTTTTATTTTCTTTGTATACAACTTAAGGTTTTCTTCATCCAGATAATATTCATTAGCACGTGCTTCGATGACCACTTCTTGTTGTATAAGATGATTTAAAATAAAGCCAGGGTAATATTTTAATTCTTCAAGTGTCTTGGCTGTTTGAAAGGATACGGTTCCTGAATTTAAAAATCTGTTAATGACTCGTTTTATCCTGGTAAGAATAAGAATAACAAGAATGATAGGAATGATGGCTGTATCAGTCACAAGATATAAATTTTAGAACTGCAAATGTAAAATTATTATTTAAACTCACCTTGAATTAATCCTATAAAAAAAGTGATTGAGTTTTATCCCAATCACTTTATAAGCATTAAAAACTGAAAAGATCTAAATTACAATATTCACAATCTTCTTAGGCACAATAATTACCTTTTTGGGAGTTTTACCTTCCAGCCATTTTTGAGCGTCGGGATGAGCCAATACTGTTTTTTCGATTTCTGCAATGGGAATATCAGCAGCAAATTCCATTTGAAACCGTGTTTTGCCGTTAAAAGATATAGGATAGTTAAAAGTATTTTCTACCAACAAGCTTTCATTCAGTTCAGGAAAGGCTGCAAAGCTTATACTTTTTTTATTACCCAACAATTGCCACAATTCTTCAGCCAGGTGAGGTGCATATGGAGAAATCAAGATAGCAAGCGGTTGCAGAATTTCACGTTTATGGCATTTTAATTCAGTCAACTCATTGGTACAGATCATAAAACTGCTTACTGCGGTATTGAACGAAAAGCGTTCGATATCATCCTGTATCTTTTTAATCGTACGGTGCAGCACTTTCAATTCCTGTGGGTTTGCAGCATCGTCAGTAACACATAAAATATTTTCATCGTTATGGTACAATTTCCAGAACTTCCGAATAAAGCGGAATACACCTTCTATGCCTTTTATATCCCAAGGCTTGGACTGTTCCAAAGGACCCAGAAACATCTCATACATTCGCAAAGTGTCGGCACCATAGCGTACAACCAAATCATCAGGATTTTGCACATTGTACAATGATTTTGACATTTTCTCCACGCTCCAGTCGCAATGGTATTTCCCATTTTCTAAAATAAATTCAGCTTTGGCATAATCGGGCATCCATTGGCGAAATTTTTCTGTATCCAGCACATCGTTGTCGACAATATTAACATCCACATGAATAGCCTGTGTTTCGTAGTTTTCTTTTAATCCGGAAGATACAAACTGGTTTGTGCCTTTTATTCTGTATACAAAATTGGAACGCCCCTGTATCATACCCTGATTGATGAGTTTTTGAAATGGTTCGTCTTTTAAACACAAACCCATATCATAAAGAAATTTGTTCCAGAATCGGGCATATATCAAATGACCCGTGGCATGCTCTGCACCCCCGATGTATAAATCCACGTTTTGCCAGTAAGCATTGGCTTTTTTAGAGAAGATTTCATTTTCGTTGTGAGCATCCATATACCTTAGGTAATAGGCACTGCTTCCTGCGAATCCGGGCATGGTATTACATTCCAGCGGATATCCTTCTTCGGTATGCCAGTTTTCGGCACGTGCTAAGGGTGGCTCTCCATTTTCGGTAGGTAGATATTTATTTACCGCAGGCAGTTCCAATGGAAGTTTAGTTTCATCGAGCATATAAGGCATCCCCTCTTTGTAATAAACAGGAAATGGTTCACCCCAATAGCGTTGACGGCTAAAAATTGCATCACGCAAACGGTAATTGATCATCCGTTTGCCAATACTTTTCTCTTCTATAAAATCAATCACGGCCTTTATACCCTCTTTTACACTCATGCCGGTAATAAAACCTGAATTGATACAACTCCCTTCTTTAGAATCTTTGGATTCTTTCCACATGGAAGTGTCTTCAGCTTCTTCTCCATTGGGAAGAATTACCTGAGGAATCGGCAGCTTAAAATGACGGGCAAATGCAAAATCGCGGCTGTCATGGGCAGGAACAGCCATAATGGCACCGGTCCCATATGCTGCCAAAACATAATCGGATATCCAGATGGGAATTTCCTGTTTTGTGAGTGGATTGATAGCGTATGCACCGGTAAATACACCGGTAACATTATTTACTTCTGCCTGGCGTTCGCGTTCCGATCTGTTTTTAGTCCATTTCAGGTATTTTGCAACTTCTTCTTTTTGTTCAGTAGTTGTCATTTGATCAATCATTTCATGTTCAGGACAAACTACCATAAAACTAACTCCAAAAATCGTATCTGGTCGGGTCGTAAAAACTATCAATGCTGCTGCTGAAGAATTCACAGTGAGCTGAGGTTGTGTTGCAGCTGTATCAAAAATACTTTCTGTGAGTTTAACTTTAATCTTTTTTACAACCTCTTCAACATTTTGAATAATCTCTTCGTTGGTGAATCTGATGACACTAAAGCCTATTTTGTTCAATTCCAATACGCTGGCTGATTCCTGTTCTTGATGGTTTTCAGTAAGACTGTCATCAATCTGAATAATTAACTTTTTTGACAAACAGACAAAATCGGCTATATTGTTAAATATCACCTGTTGCCGTCTGATTTTGCATCCCAGTTGATTGTCTTTTACTGCTTTCCAAAGTTTTTTTTCTGCCTCTGTAGGTTCTTCCCGCATTCTTCGGGCATCATTTCTTAAGGCATACCAATCGGTAGAATCCGTAGAATAGCCATGATGTTTTACAGGATTAACTTTGGAAGGGGTCGGGGAGAGGTGAAATTTTACTTCAGCACCTATTGATTTTCCAATCCAGTTTTTTTGAATTTCTTTAATAGAATCACTCCAGTCCAGATTTTCTAATCCTTGCAACAAACGGTCGGCATAAGCGGATATACGTAACGACCATTGACGCATTGATTTACGTTCAACTGCATAACCGCCTCTCACAGATAAACCACCTACTACTTCATCGTTGGCCAAGACCGTTCCTAATTTCGGACACCAATTCACCATGGTATCCGAAAGATAAGCCAATCGGTAATTCAGCAATATTTCCTGTTGTTGTTTTTCTGATTTTGTCTTCCATTCTAAGGCTGTAAAAACTGGAGTTTCATTACAACTTGCTGTCACATTTGCATTACCTTCTTTTTCAAATATTTTGATAAGATATGAAACAGATTCAGCTTTATTGCTTGTAAGGTCGTAATAATGATTGAACAATTGGATAAAAGTCCATTGTGTCCATTTATAATAATCCGGATTACAGGTTCTTACTTCTCGGTCCCAATCGAAAGAAAAACCGATTTTGTCGAGTTGTTCCCGGTAACGGGCTATATTTTTTTCGGTAGTGATGGCCGGATGCTGGCCGGTTTGAATGGCATATTGCTCAGCAGGCAGGCCGTAAGCATCATAGCCCATCGGATGCAGCACATTAAAACCTTTATGCCTTTTATATCGGGCATAAATATCGGAAGCTATATATCCCAATGGATGTCCAACATGTAAACCTGCCCCAGAAGGATAAGGAAACATATCCAGCACATAATATTTTGGTTTAGTCGATTTGTTTTCAGCTTTATATGTTTTTTTGGCTTTCCAATAGGCTTGCCACTTTTTTTCTATCTCGTTAAAATTGTAATCCATAAAAGTAAAAAAATGTAAAAATTTGTATTTATTGCAAAAGTAAGAAAAATTTGGCGATTTGGTGATTGGATGATTTGGTGATTCAAAAATTTGAATGTTTGAAATTTTCAAAACTAATATATACATTAGCTAAGTGAAACTTTCAATGTCTGGTCCTATTTTTTTTGCTTTTATCCATTTTCGCTAATTGTCAGCAAATTTTTAATTTGCAAACTATTTATGATTCTTCTAACTTTGAATATACCAACCTAAATAATAATTGTTACATATCATAAGTTCGTTTACATTTTAAAGAACCTAATTCGTTTCA
>CAZCBG010000044.1:0-26204 GCA_964496885.1 uncultured Bacteroides sp.
ATTACTATGAAGGAACACCTTTTGATATGTGCAAAGATTTAACGGTAGCCAACGACAGCGGGAAAATGCAGATTTCCCCCATGGCTAATCCTCAGATGCCTTATGATATGAACAAAATGTTGCATATAAATGGTGGCTGGGGCTGGCGGGGAGAACGTCCGATAGCCCGTTGGTATACCATGTATGCCACTATTACACAATCCCGCAGTTGGTTACCCGACGAAGTAGGTGGCGTGGTTTGGCTGGCACTCGACAATGTAGCTACCTCTGTTTATGTTCCTGTATATTGCAGCGTAAGCGATTTACCTTTACCTTACAAAACGCCTGGCAGAACCAAAGGATATACCATGGAATCGGCCTGGTGGGCGTTCAACAGATTGGGCACCCTTGCTGCTCATCGCTGGGGTGATATGCGCCGTGATATTGACAAAACATGGAAACCTTTTCAAAAAGAATTGTTTGCGAATCAATCGAAAATTGAAAGCGATGCTGTTTTGATGATCAATCAAAAGAAAAACAAACAGGCGATAGAAAATCTCACTAAGTACACCAACGAATGGGGAACAAAAGCAGTTAAAAAAGCCTGGGACTTGGGTGATTTCCTATGGACAAAGTATGATGAACTGTTCTAGCTTGTTTGGTTATTGGTTATTAAGTTATTGCTTTGGAGCTTTTTTATAGTACTTAAGTCCTTAATCGTTGTTCTAAAATTAAATGGGTATTTAGACTGTTGGTTTTTTAGGCCTTGATGGCAAGGATGGCATAGATTAAGCAGATTTTCACTGGAAATACTTCATTGAGCTGGCTCTGCAGCTATCATAAAATCTGTTGAAATTTTTATTTTAAGAAGGGGGATTTGAAATAATTGACTCTTTATTATCGTAAATCACTAAGCATCCTTGTTATCTATGTGCATTTTTTGCATACTTATAGTAGATGTTTTTGCTTTGTCATTCTGAAGTTTCAGGGTTTTATTTGACTCTCCCCAGAATAGTTTCTTCAAAATATGTTAAAAAAATTGGAATGTTTATTTCTTACAAAGAGCTCTCAAATCATTGATATTACCATTGAAAACATTAAAGTCGACATCGCCCGAAATACCATTCACCTTGCCTCTGTCGTTGTGTTGCCAGAAATACCATTTTTGACAGATGTTAACGTTGTCTTTGTAATAGTGGGCAATCCACAGAGGGTATTCACCCAAGCCTTCATCAACTAGGTAATTATTATAAAAATCAATATTCGTATAAATGATAGGCTTTATATGGTAATTTTTTTCAATAATCTTTAGCCAGTTTTTAACACCTTTGATCGTATTTTCGATGGAATAGCCCGAAGCCAGGCATTCAATATCAAGTACAGGCGGTAAGTCACCTTTCTCAAGTTTTACTATACTGATAAAGTTTTCGGCCTGTAATTTTGAGCTATTCTGAGGGCGGTAAAAATGATAAGCTCCTCTGAGGATTTGATTTTTTTTCGCATTTTCCCAGTTCATACTAAAATAGCGGTCAATCCTGCATACACCTTCCGTAGCTTTTATATAAGCATAGGAAATTGAAATGCTATCCACTTTCATTTTCTTAACTTCTTTCCAATTAATACGATTTTGATAAAAAGAGACATCTATACCATGGATTGTATAATTTTCGGGAATAGTAATCCCGAAATATTTTAAATTTTTTCGCTGATCGGAAGTATTGCAACAAAACTGATTTTCTACAAAATAAAATAAACGAATGGCAATACGACTGATTTCAATATGATAAAAATAAAAGAAAACAATAAGAATAAGACCTATTATTGGGAAACTCAAATAGCTTTTCTTTTTTGATTTCTTTTTAATCATTCAGTTGGGGGATATTCAAAAGTATATGTAATAAGGGTTTCAATTGATTTTAGCCTGAAAGATGTCTATTAAGCCCCTATGGAGAATAAAAATGCAATATTTTGATTAAGCTAAAAACTCAAAAAAAAAAAGAGTTCAAAAGAACTCCTTTTAAGATAATTTTTTTAAAAAATTAATTGCCAAATGAATAAAGCATTCCAATGTTTACGCCAATATTAGCTGCATCAGAAATAATAATATGGTAAGTAACACTTGCACCAAATTTAAGTTCGTCGCCTGCCCAAAATCCTACAGTAGGAGAAATTCCAAACTTGCCATAAGAATCTAAACGTTCAAACGAAGGAATTGCAGGTGCAATTGTAAGACCACCTACAATGTTTGCAGGGATATCAGGCGTTGTTGAAGAAGTAAAAACAGAATATAAACCAATACCAGTGCCAACATAGGGCATAAATCCTTCGGTATTTAAATAGTATTTGAAATCAAGAAAAACAGGAAGAATACGAGTGGAAGGTTTAGAGCCGGCAGGAAAATCGGTTCCCTTAAAAGCATAAAAGCCAGCATTGAGTCCAATAGACATGTTCGTATTGAGTGCGTATGCTACAGTAGCATAGCCACCAAACCCCATATTGTATTTTTGTTCGAAACTACCCACAGGCATTGCAACTCCGGCATTGGCACCTATGCTAAATTGTGCGCTTGCTTTTGAAGTAAAGCCAGTTATTAGCAAAACGACCCATGCAATTCTTATTAATTTTTTCATAAATCCCTAAAATTTAATGATTATAATTCACGCTACAATAATACTACTTTTTTTGCAAATTTACGAAATATTTTTGTAAAAAAAAAGAGCTCAAATTTGAGCTCCTTTTTTTATAAAAAATTGAAAGATTATTTTCCTAATGGATAAATAAAGCCAATATTGATACCTAAGTGATTTGAATTAGATACAATGTTATAGTCTAAGCAGGCACCATATTTGAAGCCCTCGCCCATCCAAAAACCAACTTTTGGTGAAAAACCTAAGTCACTACCAGATACTGAGGCACTTGCGTAATGAACACTTCCTAAATACATACCTAAGCCAGCACCAACATAAGGCATAAAACCTTTAGTCTGGAAGAAATACTTAAAATCAGCAACAATAGGAATAATTGAATAGGTAATTCCAGAACTGTTTTTTTCACCGAATGAATAAAAGCCAAGGCTTAAACCAACAGCCATATTTTCGTTCAAAGCGTATTCTCCGATGGCAGCACCACCAAATCCCATTCCAAATCCATCACCAAAAGTACCCATAGGCAATGCGAGACCAACTTTTGCACCTATGCTAATTTGTGCTTTAGAAGTAGAAGTAAAACCAGCTATTAATACAATAGCTAAAACAATTGTCATTAATTTTTTCATAGTTTTTTAAAATTTAATTAATAATTGAAATAACAACACAATATTAATACATATGTTTTCAAAAAGTATATTTTTTTTATTTTTTTATTAACAGTTTTTTGTTTGTAATTTTTTATATGTCTCAATGATATCAATATTAATTCTTATTTTTGCAAATATGTGAAATTTAAAAGTGTTTAATCATGAAGAAATTTATTTTGGGTTTTTATTTGATGTCAGTAATAAATTTATTTTCTATCTCAGTCAAAGCGGATGAAGGGATGTGGATTCCTATGCTGTTGGAACAGCTGAATCAAAAAGAAATGCAAACAAATGGCATGAAAATTACAGCAGAAGATATCTATAGTATCAATCATTCCAGTCTTAAAGATGCAATTCTATTGTTTGGCAGTGGTTGTACTGCGGAATTTGTAAGTAGTCAGGGATTAATATTCACCAATCATCATTGTGGTTTTGGAACGATTCAATCGCATAGTTCTCTGGATCACGATTATTTAACCAAAGGATTCTGGGCGATGAAAGCTTCTGAAGAATTAACGAATCCTGGATTAACTGCTACTTTATTGGTAAGGATGGAAGATGTTACAGCCAAAGTATTAAGTGTTTTAAATAAAACCATGACAGAAGCCCAACGCGATGAAGCCATTGAAAAAGTAAGTAAAGAAATTTCAAAGGATGCCGTAAAAGGAACTCATTACAACGCCAGTGTAAAACCCTTTTATTATGGCAATCAGTATTATTTATTTGTGAGCGAAGTTTTTAAAGATGTTCGCCTGGTAGGAGCTCCACCTTCAGATATCGGAAAGTTTGGAGGTGATACCGACAACTGGATGTGGCCCCGTCATACAGGCGATTTCTCAGTGTTCAGGGTTTATGTTGGGAAAGATGGAAAACCTGCCGAATATTTAGCAGATAATCAGCCTTATCAACCAAAAAAACACCTCGATATTTCATTAAAAGGGGTTGAAAAAAACGATTTTACTTTTGTTTTTGGCTATCCTGGCAGAACTCAGCAATATCTAACTTCATATGCTGTTGATTTATTGTCAAATTTCGATAATCCCGCACGTATCAAAATGAGAGAAAAACGCCTTGAAATTATCGGCAACGACATGAAGAATGATAAATTGGTCCGTATTCAATATGCAGCTAAATATGCAGGTATTGCCAATGCATGGAAGAAATGGATGGGGGAAGACCGTGGGATTCTGAGATTACAGGCAGTTGCTAAAAAACAGGCTTTTGAAGCAAATTTCAACAACTGGGTTGTGCAGGACGAAAAACGCAAGCAGGAATACGGGAATTTATTAAGTGATTTTGCGAATACCTATCAAAGCTTAAAACCTTATACCATGGCAGCCGTATATTTTTCAGAAGCAGGACTGGCACCCGAAATCATAAAGTATGCTTATAGTTTCAAAAAAATGGTCGATCAAAGTAAAGATAAATCTATAAAACAAGAAGATTTCCAGAAAACACTTCAAGCCTTTCAAAAAGGAATTCCAGGATTCTTTAAGAATTATAATTTAAAAACAGATCAGAAAATCTTTGCCGAATTGATGAAATTGTACGAGGTAGATTGCGATAAAGCATTGCAGCCTGAAATTTTCACTAAGATTCAAAAGAAATACAAAGGAAACTTCAATCAATATGCTGAGGATGTTTTTCATCGTTCTTTCATGGTGTCAGACGAAAAAACGACAGCTTTTTTAAAAGATTATAAATCTAAAAACTTCCATACAATTGAAAAAGATCCTGCATACCAACTGGCTGTGAGTATTTACGAAAATTACATTCTTCGTATTCAGGACAAGGTGATTTCGTTGACCGATAAAGCAGATAGTTTATACCGTATCTATGTTAAAGCTATGATGGAAATGCAACCCGAAAAACGTTTTTTCCCGGATGCCAATTCTACTTTAAGAGTGGCTTACGGAAAAGTAAACGATTACTCTCCCCGCGATGGAGTAACTTATTTGCATTATACAACCATCGAAGGTATTATGCAGAAAGAAGACAGCAGTATATACGATTATGTGGTGGAACCTAAATTAAAGGCTTTGTACCTGGCCAAAGATTATGGCCGTTATGCCAATAAATCAGGTGAGATGCCCGTTGCTTTTACAGCCACTAACCATACAACCGGTGGAAATTCGGGTAGCCCCGTACTTAATGCCTATGGTGAATTAATAGGTTTGAATTTTGACCGAAACTGGGAAGGGACCATGAGCGATGTAATTTACGACCCGGACCAATGCAGGAATATTAGCCTGGATATTCGTTACTGCTTGTTTATAATTGATAAATTTGCAGGTGCTACTAATCTAATCAATGAAATGACTATTAAGGAATAAGATAAATCTTATTTTTGTACTTGAAAATTATTGTTTAATTGGAATTGCGTTGATATTTTCACAACATATTATGTTATAATTCCCAGTTTTCTTCCAAATCCCAATTTGCTCTGATTGTGATTTTTGAGGGATAAATAATTACTTTTTCGGCTTGAATCTTTTTTAAATAATTCCCGTTATCCCAGTTTTTGTTTTTATTTATATCAACAATTGCTTTAATTAGATAAGAAGCAGGTGCTAAATATTTGAATTTTAATTTAGTGCTTTTGTCAAGAAATCTTTGATCCAGTATTTCTTCCCTTTCGTTCATCAGTTGAATGATATAGGAATGAATTGTATCTTTTAGGTTTATATTGAGAATAAAATTTCCAACATCCTCCACCGTATTCGTTTTAAATTGAATACTCAGACTATCGTTTGAAAATCCAAATATATCATTCAACAAGTCTTCCTTTAAAATTACGGTATACTCCTCACTTTGCTTTAATTCTCTTCGAATTAAAAATTTACGATGAACAGCGTCATCATAATATGCAAAAATTTTCAAGGTGTCATTTGCTCCAATCAGCTTAACTGCCACTGAATCATATTTTAGCATAGGATTAGGAAATTCAAAACAAATATGATTGTAAAAATTAAATGTTTGAGATAAATTGGTAGAGGGATAAATTCTAACGACATTGTTAACAACATTTTTCGTATTCTTTTGCTTTAGATGAGCAGTTAATGTATCAATGGCGGGTGATTTTGCAGCTTTTTGTTTTACACGAAGAAGCAATGTGTCAATAAATTGATTGTTGTCATTGATTATTAAATGCAAGGTGTCGATTTCCGGCTTTAAAATCCAGTAAACGAGACTGTCTTTGGTTTCATTCCATTCCTCAATTTTCCACTTATCACTTTCTGGTATATCTAAAACTTTGATTTTTAATTTTTTTACAGGATAACGAAAAGCAAACAGAACTTGTCCTTTTTTAATAAATGCTGCATTTAGGAGCCGTTGTGTTGAATCAATTTCCTGAAAACTTCTTAACTCACTTATTGATAGCTTCTTAGCAATATCAGTTTTTAATTTCAAGCTGTCTTTACGGCTAGAATCAAATTTAAAAATTGGTTTAATATGGGGAAATACGAGAGAATCAGAAAAAGCGATTTTTTCGGCAGGTTGATCATAAATATAATTATTGTTCACATCTTTTAATGCAAAGATTTTATAGGGAATATTTCTAAGATTATTAATAGTATACTCCCCATTTTCACTGGTTTTCGCTAGATAATAGGGTTTTTCTTTGTAAGGTATTGAATCATAGATTTTTTCGTACAACAATACAAAATAATCCTTTTCGGGTTTTTGCGTAAAAGCATTCACAACTTTGCCTGTTATCGTCATCGAATCAAGTGCATTGGCAGTTGAAAACACATATTCGTAGGCAGAAATGGCATTTCCCTCTGTTAAATCTGTAATTGCATCTCCGAAAAATAACGTATAGGTTGTGTTTTCTCTGAGTTTTTCTTTGAGCTCAATCACCAATGTTTTCCCTTTCACCTTGATATCAGGTGTTTCGTTAAGTGGAGGCGAAATAAGCATTTGATTTTTCAAATCCTTTAATAGTATAAATTCATTAAAAAGAATTTCAATTTTATTCTTGTTGAAATGGACCGAATAATTTGCAGGGATGCATTTAATCGGTTTGGGTGGAGTAACGTCTTTTGGGCCACCGGAAGGACTTACAATATGGGCACAGGAAATCAGTAGTAAAATTATTACAGCATAAATGCTTATATAAGAAATAGATATATTGTATTTTTTCTTCACGTTTGCTATCATTAATTATTTGCAAAAATGCAAATATTATTTATGTTTTGAATTCACTTTCTGATTTTATTTGTTTTCCACCCGTTTGGAATTCCATAAGCATAAATGATGTCCAATTTTTTAGACATTGAAATACTGCCGGGTCCATTGCCTAATTCACCTTCGGGAATAGGAGCTTTCAGCTCTTTAAAATACTTCACCCATGCAGGGAAAGTCTGATGAGTAGCCGGATCTTTAAATGTCATCGGATACAAATTAAAAATTGGTTTGCCATTATTTGCCTTTTTAAATGCATCATATATTAATTCAGAACAGTAATAGTTGTTGTTGGTGATACAGAAAACATCATCGTAAGGACTGCCTAATAAATGCATAGCTTCCTTGATGGCTGCTGGTATTAAATGGCGATATGGAGGTTTTAACCTGCCAACCAAGACTTTCGGTTGATTGTTCTTATCATGACTTTTGGCGAGAAACACGTCTAAAGGAGTAAGACTAACTCCTTTTGAAACAGCTTCAATTACAATAATTTCGCCTTTCTCATTTTTAGTAGCTATGGCTACATGCGAAAATCGTGCCCCTTTATAACCAAGCGTTACTTTTTCAATAGCATCACAAAATTCGCCACAATCCAGGTCCTGAAAAAGAATATCTCCTTCAATCGGAACAAAAGTATTACTTTGGCTAAGTGCTGTATTTGAGTAGATTAATAATCCAATTGTCATTAATAAGAGCAATTTTATTTTCATTTTTTATAGTTTAATCAATGTATTCATTTATTAAAAGATTCGTAATCAAAGCATTGAGTGTTTGAAAAAAGTGAAGACTTAGCGTCATTTTTTCCTTTTTATGCAAAAGTACAAATGTTTAAGATGTTAAAAGCTTTTTTACATTTTTTTAAGTTTATTAAAAAAAAACAATTAGGTTTGTAGTCTTTAAAAAAGAATTACAATTTTCATTCAAATGTTTTATAGAAAGAAAAAATATATTGCTGCTGCTTCGCTTTCTTCCATTGCCTGGAAACGATTTATAAAAAATAAATTATCTTTTGCATCCCTTATTATTATAAGTTTATTTACACTGATTGCCATACTTGGTTATTTAGTTACTCCCGACCAGACTCCTTTTTCAAATGAACAATACCTGGAATTATCAGCAAAAAAACCAGGTTTTAGTATTCAGATGTTAAAGATTAAGAAAAATGAGAAAGAAGAAAGCTCAAACATCATTTATAAAATGCTTTTTGGCGAAAAATCCTCATTTTTGAGTATACCTGTTTATAGTTATCAATTTAATAAGGAATTTATTGAAGTTGAAGTATATACAGGTACTAAACCTAACGATGGGGAAATAAAAAAAATAAACCTGGCCAACGTAATTTTTCCTCTAGACAACAGCATTACGGTTACAAAAAATGACAGTGTTCTTCAATTTAAAGATATATATGGCAATACTTTTCATGAATCCATTGCAGTACTTAGAAATAGAATTTTGAATGAGAATTTTTACACTAAACATTTTTGGTTGGGTTCTGACAGATTTGGCAGGGATATGCTCAGTCAATTAATTATAGGAACCCGTGTAAGTTTATCGGTTGGATTTATTTCTGTAATTATTTCGTTGATAATCGGAATTTTATTAGGTGCCTTGGCTGGCTTTTTTAAAGGCTGGGTTGATAATCTGATTGTATGGTTTATCAATGTAATTTGGTCAATACCAACTTTATTGCTCGTTATTGCCATTACATTTGCATTGGGCAAAGGTTTCTGGCAAGTGTTTATTGCTGTAGGCTTAACAATGTGGGTAGAAGTAGCTCGCGTAGTCAGAGGTCAGATTCTGAGCATTCGCGAAAAAGAATTTGTAGAAGCAGGCAAGGCGTTGGGGTTTAGAAATGGCAGATTAATTTTCCGTCACATACTTCCCAATGTGATGGGAGCTGTAATTGTGATTTCTGCTGCCAATTTCGCTTCAGCTATATTGATGGAAGCCGGTTTAAGCTTTCTGGGAATCGGCGTTCAGCCACCTATGCCATCCTGGGGCAGTATGATCAAAGAAAATTATGGATACATCATCCTTGATGCCGCCTATCTTGCAATATTACCAGGCATAGCCATCATGATTGTTGTACTTGCTTTTATGATTGCTGGTAATGGCTTGCGTGATGCACTGGATGTGAAATTAACCGAGAAATAATAACAATTAATTAAAGTACTCAAGGCACTTAGAGTAATAAAAACTATAATCTATGAACATAGAAGAATTACGTGAATATTGTTTATCAAAGAAAGCAGCCACCGAATGTTTTCCTTTTGATGAGGTTACGCTGGTTTTTAAAATAGGTGGCAAAATATTTGCTTTGACTAACCTGGATGGTGATTTAAGTATTAATTTAAAATGCGATCCCGAAAAAGCCATCGAACTGAGAGAGGAATACCCTGCAGTTAAACCAGGTTATCACATGAATAAAAGACTCTGGAATACCATTGAAATGGATGCTTCCATTGGAGATCAATTGATAAAATCTTGGATAGATGATTCTTATGATTTGGTAGTAGTATCGTTGACTAAAAAACAAAGAGAAGAGATAAAATAGTGATTCATGCAAATAAAGAGTTGAATCATTTTTATACTTATTTTTGCCCGTTAGGGCATGAATGTCATTAGAAAAATGGCATAAAATGTATCTTTTGTCCGTAGGACATTGACAATTATAGATTTTAAATGCAAGGTATATTCCCTACGGGAAAAAATTCAGGATCCTGAATTTTTTCTATTAACATTATTTCCCTACGGAGAAAGAATACATTCATTGATTTTTATGAATTTAGCTAAGGTATTTTTAAAAATAGAAATTGTTTTAATCATTGAGTTGAGTATAATTATCATATTTTTTTTAAATAAGTCGAAACTCAACTATAGATTCGCATGATTTATGAAAATACAAAAGCAGGAACCTTCAATTAAATAATCTTCAGATTCCTGCAATTAAACTTAACTAAAAATGAGAAAAAAGCTAATGCTCTATAACATTAGCTTATTTCTCCGAAAATCTTATAGTATTTTAAAATCGAATTTAATGGCTTGTGTTTTGCCTATACTGATGTCGTCTTTTTCTACAACAACTTTCTTTAAACATTCTTTTACATGTTCGCCTAACTCAACATCCAAATAATTAATGGTATTGATTTCAATTTTACCTTCGGCATTTACTGTGAATTGAACCAAAACACTACCTTCCTGAAATTTTTCTACTGCAAAATTTGGAAATTTAACTTCCTTTGCCAATATCGTTTTTAATTCATTCTTTTGAACTGTTTTGTTGTTGTCTTTTGCATAAGATGTAAGTCCGCTCATTATGATAATCACGATGGCGATGCTGATCATTTTTATTGTTTTCATGGTTTTAATTTTTTAAGGATTGTTTCTAATTATTTTTATTTGATGCTGCAATATTAATATCATAATTGAGTGTGAACAAGTTTATTAGATAAGAATAGAAATTAACTGTTTGAAATGAATGAATTGAAAGATAAATGTAAAAAACTTAATAAAACAGTGCTTTTCCTGATTTCAACTTGTATTTTGATGTGTTCATCTTATTAAATTGTAATATAGGCGATAATTTAATACTTTTGACCCATCATTTAAAAACGCTACTATGAGGCAACTATCTAAAAAAGTAACACAGAATATTTTATTTCAACACCTAGTGTTTTGGGCAGTTTTAATACTGAGTGTTTTTTTATTGTTTTTCGGTTTAGGAGGATTTTCGTTTAGCAGTTTTCGCTCAATACGATTGGTAAGTACATTTGCAACCATATTTTATATTGCAGTTGCAGTTTACACAAATTTATTATTTCTGATACCCAGATTCTTAAAAAAGAAAAAATATATCAGCTTTGTTTTTTTGCAATTACTAAATATCATTGTTTTTTTTCTTCTCAATTTTTTTACTTCAGTATTGCTTGAATATAAGCTAAGTGTAATTAATTTTAAAATCATATTAATAGAATTTATTTATGAGTTTATTTTAATTACAATGTTTTTAAGTGTTACTTCATTTTTAAAATATTTGCGCGATTGGATTGACTATCAAGATGATTCAATAAAATTTAAAGAAACACAACGCCAGAAACTCGAAGCCGAACTTAAATTGTTGAGGGGCCAGATCAATCCTCATTTTCTGTTCAACACCCTGAATAATTTGTATGCTTTATCTTTGGATAAATCCGAAAAAACACCTCCAATGATACTTCACCTCTCCGATTTAATGCGCTATATGTTGTATGAATGCAGGGATGACCATGTACTGCTTGACAAAGAAATTAATTTTATTAAGAATTATATCGAACTCGAAAAAATCAGAATAGGGGACAAAGCAAATTTTGAAATGAAAATTATTGGAAGTACAGGAAATAAGGAAATTGCACCTTTACTTTTTATACCTTTTATTGAAAATGCGTTTAAACATGGGGTCAATAAACAGTTAGATAGCTCTTTTATCCGGATTGTTTTTGATTTAGAAAAATCAGCGTATATTAAATTTACAATTGAAAATACCAAAGACAACAGAGAGCATTTGGTCGATAAAAAGTATTCGGGTATTGGAATTGAAAATGTCAAAAAAAGATTATCTTTGTTGTACCCTGATAAATATTCTTTAAAAATAACGGACCAAGAAAATATTTTTAGCGTTGAACTAATAATTGAATCATGAGCCAAAAAATCAAATGCCTGATCGTTGATGATGAGCCACTGGCTCAGCGGATTATTGAAAAATATGCAGAAGATATTCCAACCATCGAAATTACTTCTAAATGCATGAATGCCTTTGAAGCTATGCAAGCTTTAAACGACCTGGAAATAGACCTTATGTTTCTGGATATTAATATGCCTAAGTTGAGCGGAATGAATTTTTTAAAAACATTGAAACATCCGCCTCTTTGCATCATTACTACTGCTTATTCAGAATTTGCACTGGAGGGTTATGAATTGGATGTGGTTGATTATTTAAAAAAACCATTTTCATTTGAACGTTTTCTGAAGGCCATTCAAAAAGCACAGGAAAGAGTAAAGGAAGGCTCTAAAGAAACGATTGTACATGAAATTGTGAGTGCTCATAATCACGAAGAAAATTTCATTTTCGTAAAATCAAATAAAAAGACTTTCAAGGTCAATATTTCGGATGTGTATTACATTGAAGCACTAGGTGATTACGTGAAGATACATACCAATGATAAAGTTATAGTGACTTATCAATCCATGAAAAAGATAGAAGCCTTATTGCCTTCTGCCAGTTTTACCAGGATACACAAATCATTCATTGTATCTATTTCAAAAATCAAATCTATTGAAGGAAATATGGTTGAGGTAAAAGATGAAAAACTACCCATTGGTAGCAATTACAAACAGGATTTTCAGCATATTATCGATAAATCTTCGGTATCTTAAACCTTCTGCAAAGTTTTTCTTAGTTTTTCAGGATTTAATCCTTTCGCTTTAATCAATTGGATTACTTTCTGGTATACAGTTTCGTCCATCGAAGGAGTTCTTGAAAGTATCCATAAATACTTACGGCTGGGATGCGAAACCACTGCCCATGAATAATCATCTGCCAACCCAATGATCCAGTAATCACCTTTGAAAGGCCAGAAAAACTGTACTTTTAATTTGGCATTCTGGCTATTTTTAACTATAAATGCTTTACCTTCAATTGATTTTGCTACTCCATTGATAGTGTCTTTGTTGCAGCGATTGATTACTTTTACATAAGCTTTATCGCTTATCAGATATTCTGCTGAGGTATTGCAACATCCTTTCTGAAATATAGTAGGATAGGACGCAATTTCATACCATTTTCCTGCATACTTTTTTAAATCAACACTTGCTACTGTTTCCATTTTCTGATAGTTTTTAAATCCAAACATGATGGCCAACATTAATATCAATTTATAAGCTTTCATTACCTTCAAATTTACCAAAACAACAATTAAAAGCAAATAACGTTCAAATTCCTTTAAATTTTCACTAATTTTATCGCAAAATTATTTGACTATGCCCGATCAGAAAAAACTCTATTTATTAGATGCGATGGCCTTGATTTACCGTGCTTTTTATGCATTGAATAAAAATCCGCGTATAACATCCAAAGGCCTCAATACATCTGCTATTTTAGGTTTCGCCAATGCAATGTACGATTTGATAAAAAACGAAAAACCCTCTCATATCGGGGTATGTTTTGATACCCATGCACCTACTGTTCGGCATATTGATTTTCATGCTTACAAAGCCAACAGACAAGAAACACCCGAAGACCTGTTAAAGTCTATTCCTTATATCATGCAATTGATTGAAGCTTTTGGTATCCCTATTTTGTTTTCGGAAGGATACGAAGCCGATGATGTGATAGGTACCCTGGCAAAAAAAGCGGAAGCCAATGGATATATAACGTATATGGTAACTCCTGATAAGGATTTTGGACAATTGGTCAGCGAAAAAACGCTCATTTACAAACCTGGCCGAATGGGCGAGAAAGCCGAAATAATGGGAATTGCAGAAGTATGCAAAAAATTTGGCATTAAAAGAACGTCTCAGGTAATTGATATGTTGGGACTTTGGGGCGATGCTTCTGACAATATTCCCGGCATTCCGGGTATAGGTGAAGTTACTGCCCGAAAACTTTTGGACGAATTTGACAATATCGATAATTTAATTGCCAATGCCGACAAAATCAGCAATCCCAAGCTCAAAGAAAAGGTAATAACCTATGCTGATCAAGCTATTGTTTCACGCAATCTGGCAACTATAATTTTAGATGTTCCCATTGAATTCCACGAGGAAAATTTAAAACTCGAGAAACCAAATAAAGAAGTACTCAGAAAACTGCTGGAAGAACTTGAATTCCGCGCTTTTGCCAAAAGAGTATTTACTGATTTATCATTGGCCGATACGCCTACTCCTTCCAGATCATCTGTTCCTGATCTTTTTTCTATCTTAGATGATGAGGGAAATACTCTAGTACCTGATTTAGAAACGAAAAAAAATATACAGCAAACGCCTCACCAGTATTTTTTGGTGGATACCAGCTTACAACAAAAAGAATTGGTAACGAAACTCTTGCAACAAAGATGTATTTGTTTTGATACCGAAACTACGGGTCTTGACCCTAACAACAGTGAATTAGTGGGTATTTCGTTTAGTTTCAAAGCCGGAGAAGCTTATTATATTCCACTACCTGAAGCCTATAGCGAAGCTTTGGAAATTGTAAGTCTATTCAAAGTTGTTTTTGAAAACGAAAATATCGAAAAAGTCGGACAAAATATAAAATTTGATATTGCCATCCTTAAATGGTATGATGTAGAAGTGAAAGGTAAGATATTCGATACGATGATTGCTCATTATTTGCTGCAACCCGATATGCGGCATAATATGGATTTGCTTGCAGAAACTTATTTGAATTATACCCCTGTTTCAATTGAAAGCCTGATTGGCAAAAAAGGAAAAAATCAATCCAATATGCGGGAGGTGGACATTGAAATTGTAAAAGAATATGCTGCAGAAGATGCCGATATTACTTTTCAGCTGAAAAAGCACTTTGAACCCATGTTGAAAGAATTCAAGGTTGATAACTTATTCCATGATGTTGAAATCCCATTAATCCCAGTATTGGCAGCCATGGAAGCCGAAGGTGTAAAAGTCGACATCAATGTGCTGAACAATTATTCAGCCGAACTTTTAACAGAAATTCAACAAACAGAAAAAGATATTTTTGAACTGGCAGGAACTACATTTAACATCGCATCACCCAAACAATTGGGTGAAATTTTATTTGAGCATTTAAAAATTATCGATAATCCTAAACATACCAAAACCAAGCAATACTCAACAGGGGAGGAGGTTTTGCAAAAATTACTCAACAAACATCCGATTATACAAAAAATACTGGATTACCGTTCTTTGGCTAAATTGAAATCGACCTATGTTGATAGCTTACCCAATATGTTCAATCCTCGAACCGGAAGAATACATACTTCCTATAACCAGGCAGTGGCTGCAACGGGCAGGTTGAGTTCCAACAATCCGAATTTACAAAACATTCCTATCCGAACCGAAAAAGGCCGAGAAATCCGTAAAGCATTTGTTCCCCGCAATGAGGATTATACCATACTTTCTGCTGATTATTCGCAAATAGAATTGCGTATTATTGCTAGTTTGAGTGGAGATGAGAATATGATTGCTGCATTCATCAACAATCTTGATATCCATACAGCAACAGCCGCCAATGTATATGGTGTAAAATTGGAAGAAGTTACTTCAGATATGAGGCGGAATGCAAAAACAGTTAATTTTGGAATTATATATGGTATCTCTGCATTTGGTTTATCTGAAAGACTAAGCATTCCCAGAAAAGAAGCTGCTCAGATTATTGAGCAATATTTTTTGAAATATCCAAAGGTAAAAGAATATATGGATCAAAGCATTTCCTTTGCCAAAAAATATGGTTTTGTTGAAACCATATTAGGAAGACGTAGGTATTTAAGAGATATCAATTCCAGTAATTTTACCATCAGAGGTTTCGCCGAAAGAAATGCCATCAACGCACCCATTCAGGGTTCTTCTGCTGACATGATAAAAGTTGCCATGATTCGCATTTATAATGAACTTAGCCGTCTCGGTTTACATACAAAAATGATAATGCAGGTACATGATGAGTTGGTTTTTGATGTTCATAAAGACGAAATTGAAATTGTAAAACCCATCATTTACAATGAGATGAAAAATGCTATGCTGTTAAAAGTTCCTGTTGAAATTGAAATGAATACCGGAGATAACTGGTTGTTAGCACATTAAAAAAATATTTAAATGAAAACCTTACAGGATGTTATAATCAGCCGCAGAAGTATTCGAAAATACACTTCAGATCCAATCAATCACGAGCAGATTGAAAGTTTATTAGAGGCCGCTATGTATACGCCATCAGCAAATAATTTGCAACCCTGGCACTTCATCGTTGTAAATGAGCGTGAAATGCTTAATAAAATTATGCTAGCGCATCCTTATGCCAATATGCTTAAGGATGCACCGTTGGCTATTGTGGTTTGTGCAGATGCAGCCATTGAAAAAATGGAAGGTTATTGGGTGCAGGATTGTTCGGCAGCTACACAGAATATTCTGCTGGCAGCCCATGCTATGGAGCTGGGTTCTGTTTGGCTGGGAGTATATCCTAGAGAAGAAAGGATGAAAGCCTTTAGTGCGCTTTTCAAACTTCCAAACAATATACATGTATTGTCAATAATTGCTATTGGACATCCCAAAGAACAAAAACCAATACCAGCGCGTTATATAAAAGAAAGAATTCATATCAATCAGTGGTAAAAAGAATCTGTATTCTTTTAAATTTATTAAAATTAGTAGTAAAAATGAATAAAATATTATCTATTTGTGTATTTTGTGGAAGCAGCAGTGGTGAAAATAAAATATATGCTGAAGCTGCACAAAACTTAGGGAAATTAATGGTAAACCAAGGAATTACATTGATTTATGGAGGTGCTAAGGTTGGATTGATGGGAGTTATTGCCGATGAAGTATTGGCAAATGGAGGCAAAACGATAGGTGTTATACCTGATTTTTTTTCTGACAAAGAAATTGCGCATACTCAACTTACTGAATTGATCTATGTAAAGTCAATGGCTGAGCGGAAAGCGATACTTGCAGAACTGTCTGATGCATTTATTGCTATGCCGGGAGGTTTTGGTACCCTCGACGAATTGTTTGAAATGATGACAGCTTCGCAATTGGATTTACATAATAAGCCAGTAGGAATCCTAAATGTCAATCATTTTTACAATTCATTGATTGCTCAAATCGATCGAATGCAATCCGATCAATTTATGAAACCGATACACCGTGAAATGCTGTTGGATGACGAAAATCCTATGAACCTTATTGAGAAAATGCGTAACTATCAGCCTCCTTCTCAGGAAAAATGGATACGAAAAATAAAAAATGGAGGATAGGGATTAAAAATTATTATCAAATATTTTGCCATGTCGATGTCTTTTCCCACCTCCACTTCCATCGCCTTTACCACTTCCATCGCCTTTGCCACCAACGGATTCATCTGATTTACCACAACTGCTTCCACATTTCTTATCCATTTGCATTCTTTGACAACCAAATAAATCCTGGTATAAGAAATTTAATTTTTCTTGTTGTTCACCCTTTAATATTTTCTTTAAATCAAGGTAATGTTGTATGGTATGTTGTAATAAAATTGCCTGCGTTTGTTGAATTTGATTAGAAATTTCTTTAATTTTTAATGTGTCAGGTGTTTCTTCAAAAAGAATTTTCATCAGGGCTTGGCGTTGTTCTTTTATTTTCAATACGATAGGCTCTGCTTCAATTTTTGATGTAGTTTTAACTTCCAGGAATTGCTTTTCCTGTTCGGGTGTAAGTTTGAGTTCATTTTTAAAAATATCCTGAGATTTATGATGGCAATCTGAATTTTCGGTCTGACATTTACCTTTATTAACACGGTACAAAATCGTAACTATTGCCGAAATGTTAATAGCAAATGCAGCTAAAACAATCCATATCAAAATTCTGTTTTTGGTAAAATAGTTCATATCTTATTGATTTGATGTAAATAAAGATTCCATTTTTTCATTGTTCGTTTCTGCAATAAACATTTCTTCTGAGTAAGCATTCAATTGCGAAGTTCTTGTTTCTTCTGCTGTAAGATTGATATTGTTTGTACTGTATTGATTGCCGATTTGTATGCCTGTAAATGTCCCGATGGCAAGCAAACAAATAATTGCAATCGATTGAAATATGTATTTTGGTACATAATAAAAAACACTAACAGAATGTTGTTTGTTATCCATTCGCTGTTGAAGGCGGGTATAAAAATAAAAATCATCCTTCTGTATTTTCTCAGTATCAATCGTTTGTAGTACAGCCTTAAGATTCAGGTAAGCATGTGCACAGTGTTGACATTCTGTAATATGTGATACAAAAGAATCAGCAGTTTCACTCGATAATTTATTATCAAAATAAAACATCATATTTTTTTCAGTTTCCTGGCAGTTCATTTCTTTCATTTTTATAGAAGTAAGACAATTCCAAATTCATTTCCTTGCGGTATCTTCTTGATAATAAATTTCTTTAGCTGTAATAATTTATCAGATATTTTTGTAAATTCATCTTAGCTCTGTGAATAAGTGATTCTACTGATGAGAGTGTCGTATTCATCACATCGGCAATTTGTTGATAAGATAAATCGTCAAATTTATTCAATGTAAATGCAATTCTTTGATTTTCGGGTAATTTATTCAAAGCCTGGTGTAAAATCATTTTTCTTTCGTCCTCTTCCAGAGCGTCATTGGGTTCATCACTTTTGTTAGCTTTTACAGCGTACATTTCGTTCGTTTCCATTCCAAAAAAGCTTTCAATACTTTTAATCCATTGTTTTCTTGCGCTCTGCCTTTTGAAATTGATAGATTTATTGACGGCAATCCGATAAATCCATGTTGAAAGTTTAGCTTCTCTCCTGAATTTTCCAATAGATTCAAAAACTTCAATAAAAACATCCTGCGCAATATCCTGCGCATCGTTATAATTGCCAATAAAGCCATAGCAAGTGCTAATCACTTGTTTTTGGTAAAGCTGAACCAGCTCTTTAAATGCAGCTTGCTGTTTTTTTAAAATTCCTTCTACCAAATCGTTTTCAGACATTCTCAGTCAAAATGATGGATATATTTTTGTGTAAAGGTAATAAAAAAAACCTTGTCAACGAACAAGGTTTTTTATGTAATATTAGTTAAATAAATAAAGCGCATTGTTTCTCTACACTACAGTATTCATATAAATAGAATTTGCAGCTTTAAGATTTTCACTTATATTTATTTGAAGAAACCAGCTTGAATTTTTAGTGTTTACAACTTTTTCCGCAACCAGCACCTTTGTTTTCGCCACAAGCTTTTGTAGCTGTTTTTTCAGTTCCGCAACTTTTGGTTTCACCTTTGCATTTACCTGAACAACTTGCACTTCCTTTTCCTTTGTTCATTTCGCAATTGGCTTTTCCGCCTTTTGCTTCATGTTTATCGCAAACTCCGTTTTTGTTTTTATCTACAAAGTTGGAGGGAGTTGATGCTTTTTGTTCAGTTTTAACAACAGCTTTTTCGCTTGCAGGTTTAGTTTGTGCAGATAAATTGTTCGAAATCAGTGCAAAACTAACTACGGCTACGAATAATACAATTACTTTCTTCATGCTTTTAATTTTTAATGTTTAATTTAATAATGATTGAATATGTTAGTATGACACAGACTTGCATAAAAACTTGCGGTGCATATTAAAAAATGAAAAATAAATTATGCTTTTAGTCTGGTAGATTTGTCAGTCAAAAGTGAAAAAGATTATTAAAAGTAAAGAATTTGAAATTATTTCAAAAAATCAATTAACAATCAATTGTTCATTTATTTTCTGAATGCTCATCGAAATGTCCTGGCTTTAGCTTATTTTTGGGTATCGAATATTCCTATTTATGAAAACCCCTAAAAAAACTATTTATATAGCATTATTTGCTTTGTTAACAGCGATTATACTGTTTTCGGCCTATGCTTATTATCGAAAATTAAAACAACCCATTGCACCTGTTATTAATGCCATTCCTGACGATGCATTGTTGTTTGCCGAGTTCAACAACGTGCTTGATTTGTGGAATGTAAATAGTAGCAGCAACCAAATCTGGCAAGGTTTGCAAAAATTGCCTTTTTTCACCAAAGCCAACAATGATCTTGCTTTTATCAATAACCTCATCCATACCAATGCTGAAATTAAAACTATTCTAAGCAGCAATAAGTCTTATCTTTCAATTCACAATATAGGAATGGATAGCCTTGCACTGCTTTTTTTAATCAATGTTCCTGCCGTTTTCGAGGAGGCAGCCATCAAAACCATGTTGAAAGATGCAGGCATGAAAGACATTCGTCAACGGAAATTTGAAGGGGCTCATATTTTTAGTGTAAACACCAATGCAACTACTTATAATTATACTGTTTATAAAGGGGTTTTTATTGGAAGCTATGCTGATAAATTGATAGAAAAGTCTGTTAATCAGCTTAACAGCAGTGTCTCATTTGCCAATGATGTAAACTTTACCAATCTCAAAACGACTGCCGGTAAAAAAGTGGATGCCAATATCTACATCCATTATTCCAATGTAAGTAAGTGGCTATCAACATTTATCAAAAAAGAATCTTCAGTGGATATGCTTTTGTTGGCTGATTTTGGAAAATGGACCGAATTGGATATGTTTGTCAAAAATAATCAGCTTTTGTTAAATGGCTATACTTCCGTAGGTAAACCCAATGCATCCTATCTCAGTGTTTTTAAGGATGAAGCAGCTCAGGAAATTCAGATTACAAATATCTTGCCTCAAAATACCATGCTATTTGCTGATGTAAACTTTAGTAATTATGCCACGTATTACAATAAGTATAAAAACTTTTTAAAAGAGAATAATAAATTGGTGGATTATGAGAAAAATTTTACCCAACTTAATCTTCAGGTGAAATTTAATCTACGCGATAATTTTATCCAATGGATGGGTAAGGAATTTGCAGTAGTAGTTTTACAAAGCGAATCTAATTTTGCAGATAACACCTTTGTCATTTGTCAGAACAATGATGCTAAACTGGCCGATTCATGTTTGAAAGCCATTGCTGCAGGGTCTCAACAACAAAACAATGCCAGTGAAACTCCCATTGTTGATAAAAACAAAATGATACTACCGGGTTTACTAAAAACTATGTTGGGAGGAAGTTGCCCTTCTTTTAAAGAATGTTGGTTTGAAGTTGCCAATGATTTTGTAATTTTTGCTGCCAGTAAACAAGGTATCAGCAATTATAGAGATGCGTTCAGTAAGGGTGAAGTATTGGCAAAAACAAAGGACTATACAGAATATGCTGCTAACATTCCAAGCAAATCAAATATTTACGCTTATATTAACCTCAATAGGGCTGGCAATTATTTGATGAATCTAATGAAAGCCACCAATACTCCTGCCTTTGGCAATACATTTCCTGTTTTACAGGGATTTCAGAAGCTATCACTTCAATTGAGTGTTGAAGATAAACGTTTTTATACCACCATCAATTTCAACTTTAAAGGGAATGAAAATATAAAACCCATTGAAGCTCCTGTTCAGGTTCAGGCAATCAGTTCGGGCAGTGAAACCAGCATGGAGGCTGCTTTGGTGAATCGTCCCTATATTGTAAAAAACACTTTCGCTAACGAAAAAAGCATCCTTGTTTTTGATGCAAGCAATAAAATCTATCTGATGAGCAAAGAAGGCCTCATCAAATGGAAAGTCCAGCTAGACGGTAAACCCAAAAGTGAAGTATATGAAGTGGACTTTCAGAAAAACAACAAAATTCAATATCTTTTCAATACCGAAAACAGTATTTATCTGATAGATGGCAAAGGGAATAAAGTAGCTGGCTATCCTATAAAACTTGCCAATAAAGCAACTTCTGGATTGTGTCTGATAGATTACGAGAAGAAACGCGACTATCGCATGGCCATTGCCTTTAACGATAGAAGGATACATTATTTCAATATCAAGGGAGAAACAGTGAAAGATTTCAGTTCGCCCACAACCAAAGAAATTGTGGAAGTAACGCCACAACATATTATTTTCGGAGGTAAGGATAATATCATCGTTACTGATAAGTCAGGAAAAATGCTGATCCTTGATCGCAAAGGTAACGAAAGGATTAAGTTGAAAACCCCATTTTCAGTCAATACTGCTTCAAAATGTTATTACGACGGAAAATACCTGATAACAACAGATAAAAACGGTAAACTGCAATATATTTCAGCAAATGGGAATGTTGATACCAAAACTTTTAAAACTATTTCCGGCAACCCAACATTTATGTACGAGGATTTTAACAACGATGGAACCAAAGATTTTATTTTCCTTACATCCACTGAGTTGAATGTATGCAAGAAAGATGGGAAAATCATTTTTAACTATAAATTCAAAAATACGGTCATCCCTGAACTTCAGTTTTATGCCAATACCCAAAGAGGAAATTTGATTGTGATATTAGGTAAAGATAATAAGCAGCTATACGTATTCAATAAAACTGGCTTGATGGATGAATCACTTGCGTTTAAATCAGAAACGCTGCCTGATATATCAGCTTTGATGGACAAAAAGCAATTGAATCTGGTAACAGGTTATGGTAATAAGTTGTTGAAGTATACGTTTTGAGTACTTAAAGTACTTGGAGTTCATAGATTACTTGTAATGTATGAGGGTTAGTAAAAAAATTAAACAGAATTATTGAAAATTCATTTTAGATAGCATCATAAACAACAGATATTTTGATAGAAACACTTATAGGACTGGATACGCAGTTATTTCTCTTGCTCAATAGTATTCACAATTCATTTTTTGATGAGGTGATGTGGTGGATGAGTAACAAAACGATATGGATTCCAATGTATGCCTTTTTTATTTATCTACTCTTTAAAAAATTCAAAAAGCAGGCATGGATGATCGTTTTGGCAGTAATTCTGAGTGTGGTACTGGCAGATAGTTTATCTGTTGCTTTGTTTAAAAACGTATTTATGCGATTACGACCTTCGCACAATCCTGATTTGGAAGGTTTGATACATATAGTAAAGAATTATAAAGGCGGAAGCTATGGTTTTGTATCTTCCCATGCAGCCAATACCTTCGGATTGGCTGTAGTTTTATCTCATTTTTTAAAAAAGAAGTTCCGGTATTTCCCCTTTTTTATATTTAGCTGGGCAGCTTTGGTTAGCTATAGCCGTATATACCTTGGTGTGCATTATCCGGGAGATGTAATTTGCGGAGCTATATTCGGAAGCATCATTGCTTTATTGGTTGTAAAAGTTTATAATTACAGCGAAAAAAAACTGTTTCCTAATTCTACTTTACTAAAATAGATAATTTTAATACAATTAACAATATTTACGTTTTCAACTCGACAGGCAATACCATTAAGTTAAGCTTATGAAAGCAAATTTATTTTGCCCGTTAGGGCATTCATATCAATAGAAAACATTAAATTCAATTTAAAATTGTCCTTAGGATATAGACCTGTTTACAATAAAATAATGTTAATTCCCTAGGGGAAATATTGAAATAAAACCTAATATTTCTATTGATCTCCTACGGAGAATTTTCCTTAACTTAATGACATTGCCGACGTTTTTTTGCTCTAAAAAATAATAAATATTAAGCATGTTAAGCTTATTCTTATCATTTCCAGTATATGAGTAGTTTTGACTTATTGATTGACGGCATTCCTCATAATACCTAAAACTCAATTTTATAGCTGAGGTTGGGAATAAACAAAGCTTCACGTCTTTCAACAATGGTATTAAGTGTATGATTGTACTGAAAACCGGTAAACTCTTCATACATAGTAGCATTGATAATTTTAAAAGCAATTTCATGTGCTGTTTGCTTTTTATTGATTTTATAACTTGCTGTAAAATGAGTTGTCAATGCAGGGGAAAACTGGTTTGAAAAAGCATTGGTTTCATCAAATACAGCATCCTTTGCCTTGATGGATGCCAATTGATTCACCGCTGAATAATGATCTCCGCCCTGATAACTCAAACGGGCATTTAAATTCAATGTATTTTGCTTGCTTTTTCCTGTTTGCCATTCTTTACCGATTAAAAAGTTAAAACTATAGTTTCTGTTGTAGCGCGTATCTCTCCATATATTATCTCCTCCTTTGTATTTTGAATTAAACAGTGATGCTGTCAGCATGTAATAATATCCCTTTGACAAATATTTTTCAAAACTGATATCTAAACCATAGTTTCTTCCTTCGCCGGAGTTTTGAAGTTTAGCATTGAAAAACCATTCATTTTGCATATTTATAAGTGAAAAAGAACTGTCTTTGATCACTGCTACATTGAATAATTGCTGGAAATAGGCTTCAATTTTTAAATGTGTAAATTCTGATACACTAATATCATAAGCCAATACTAAATGATGCGATTTTGTGAAGTCAAGATTTTTATTCAATGCTTCATTGCCATACAGCGTATTTTTTGTAAAATAATAATTGATGCGTTCCAGCCTGCTGTGCAGTCCATAGGCAAAACTAACTGACTGCCAGGGTGTAAACTGATATTTAATGCCTATTCTCGGTTCAATCGTATAATGGTTGTTTAAGGTAAATAGTTGTACATTGATACCGGCATTCATCCTGATTTTTTCTTTTATATCAAGGGTAGAATTGGTATATGCTGACAGTAATGTGCTGTTTCCCTTTTCATTTTCAATAGTTTGTAAAGGAATGCCGGGTTGAACTGCATTTTTAAGTAATATATTATAAAAAAGTGCGGTAGCCGAAAACCCGGTTTTATTGGTATGCCTTGCACTGAATTTTGTATTGATATAAGTCGAAAAGACAAGATTCCAGTTTGTATTCATCACTTTGTTTTTGGGCTGAAAAGCTAGGCTGCTGTCTAAACGATCAGTAGTATAATCGAGTCCATTGATAGTAGTAGCGAGGCATGATTTTATATATTGATTATTATTTAAAAATATTTTATGACTTATACCACCGGCACCCATGTATTGTTTTACTAATTGTTCATCTTTGTCAGTATCATAAACCCAGTCACTGGTTTTTGTTTTTGCTTTGGCTCCTGATTCATCTGTTAAACCAATTCCCCATACAGCAATGATACCTGCCTTTTTGGTGGGAAAATTCAACTTAAAGGACAAATCCTGATACCTTACTCCACCGGCATTCTCGGGCATTATGGGTTCAAGCAATGCCAATGTAGAGTATCGATAGTTAAAAAGATAGGATGAATTTCTGCCTTTTTTAAATGGTCCTTCCGAAGCAAGATCTATACCCGTTAATCCGAGTTGAAAACAATGCTCATTTTTGTTATTATTTCCATTGCGCATAAAAATATCGAATACACCTGATAAGGCATTGCTGTATTCAGCAGGAAATGCTCCCAGGAAAAAATCTGAATTTGCCAGCAACTGACTGCTTAATGCAGTAAGCCCACCACCACCAAAAGCAGCCATATCGGCAAAGTGATTTGGATTGGGGATTTCTACGCCTTCGATTTTCCATTGCAATGCCTGGGGATTATTTCCTCTTACTACTATGGCATTATTGCCAACATTGCTGGATACCCCTGCAAAGGAAGAAACCAATCTTGCCGGATCATCAAATCCACCGGCATAGCGTTTGGCTTCTTCAACACTCAGCATTTTGGCACTCAGCGTTGCCGTTGAATTGAGGGCCTGTTCTTTGTTGATACCGGGTTTTACAACAATTCCTGATAAAGAAGTGGCATTTTCCTTCATGGCAATATTCAGCATAACTTCTTTTGCCGAGGTAAGCTGCACTTCTCTTTCGATAAATGTTTCATAGCCTATCCTACTAAACTTTAAATTGTACCTGCCAACGCTGACATTTTTCAATTGAAAATTTCCATTGAAGTCAGTAGTAGTCCCTATCAGTGGATTTGAGTTGATTATTACCACGTTTGCAAAAGCCAGGGGCGTATTGGAGGCATTATCGATAACTATTCCTCGTATTGTTTGTGTTGGTTGCTGGGAGTAAGTCTTTACTGAAACCGATAAAACAAGCATAACAATTAAAATGTATCGTAACATAATTTTGGATAATATTGATTTATGATTTTTTATGCAAAACTATGTTCAATATAAAAACCCTGCAATACTGATTTATCATTATTTAT
>CAZCBG010000045.1:0-26044 GCA_964496885.1 uncultured Bacteroides sp.
AAAGAAATCGTTCCGGAATACAAAAGCCAGAATTCAGTGTATGAAAAACTGGATTAAGATAATTAAGTAAGGGGGAATAAATCTTTTTAAATGCTTAGTTCTGTGATGTTTGCCATGCCACTTGCAGCATATTCGCCAGAATCTAATTTTGATTTGATCTTTTCAAAGGCATCCAGGGTATAATTTACATCTTCCATTGTATGAACTGCTGTAGGAATTAACCGAAGCATTATACTCCCTTTGGGTATTACCGGATAGGCAACGATAGAACAGAAAATATTGTAGTTTTCGCGTAAATCAAAAGCCAATTGAGTGGCTTCTGGAACATTTCCCGATAAAAAAACAGGCGTTACTGGCGATTGAGTATTTCCTATGTTGAAACCTCTTTCTTTTAATCCATTTTGCAAGGCGTGGACAATGGTCCATAGTTTATCTTTCAATTCAGGACGACTGCGTATGATTTCCAGCCTTTTTAATGAACCGATTACGATAGGCATAGGTAAGGATTTGGCATAAATCTGTGAGCGAAGGTTGTACATGAAATATTTAACGATTTCTTCTTCTGCAGCTACAAATGCTCCAATTCCAGCCATGGACTTGGCGAAAGTTGCAAAATACACATCTATTCCGTCCTGTACACCCTGATGTTCTCCTGTGCCGGCACCTGTTTTCCCCATGGTACCAAAACCATGGGCATCATCAACCAGCAAACGGAAATCGTATTTCTTTTTCATTTCGACGATGGCTTTTATATTGCCCATATCACCACTCATTCCGAATACACCCTCGGTAATTACCAATATTCCTCCACCCGTTTCTTTTGCAACTTTGGTGGCTCTTTGTAATTGTTTTTCGCAGCTTTCCATATTGTTGTGAGGGAAAACAAAGCGTTTTCCGATGTGTAGGCGCATTCCATCTATTATGCAGGCATGAGCTTCCGAATCGTATACAATTACATCGTTGCGGTCAACCAGGGTGTCAATAATAGAAACCATACCCTGGTAGCCGAAATTTAATAAATAGGATGCTTCTTTTCCAACAAAATCAGCCAATTCGCGTTCCAGTTGTTCGTGGTATTTGGTTTGACCCGACATCATACGGGCACCCATGGGTGCTGCTAAGCCCCAGTCTTTGGCTGCCTGTGCATCTGCTTCTCGTATTTCGGGCATATTGGCTAAGCCAAGGTAATTATTTAAACTCCATATCAATCTTTCTCTTCCCCTGAAGTTCATCCTTGTTGAAATTTCACCTTCCAATTTTGGAAACATATAATATCCATGAGCTTGCTTAGCGTATTGTCCCAAAGGACCAAAGTTCTTTTTGATTTTTTCGAAAATATCCACTGTTTTAATCGTATTGGTTTGTCTGATTTTTTTGCAAAGTTATCAATTATTGAAAAAACAATCAAATTTAATATGCTTTTGTTTTTAAAATAAATAAAAAACAGCATAGTGAAACTTCATTCCTGATTGTAATTTCATTGTTTTGACAGTTTGGTTTGTATTCTATGAGTTAATTCTATGGGAAGTAATGCGAATCAAGTCATGAGTTTCAGCTTATTTTAAAAAAATTATGATAATTATCCTCAACTTATTGATTTAAACAATTTCTATTTTAAAAATAGGTTAGCTAATTTCATGAAAACCAATAAATGTATTATATCTCCGTAGGAGAACAATGTCGATAGAAAATAATTATGGATCATGAATAATTTCTCATAGGGAATATACCTTGAAATTAATATCAATCATTCATAATGTCCTACGATCAAAAGATACATTTTTTTACCATTTTTTCTATTGATATTTATGCCCTTACGGGCAAAGAATGGTATAATGGTGATTAAACTCTTATTCGCATTAAAAACAATATCATACCGATTGTTCAATACTCATATCGATAACATCAAAAATATTTATCTGATTTTTTGCGATTGGCTCAGTGCGTTTCAAATCACCACCATGACGTTTCATGTAATCACGTAAAGCTAACTTTATCAATTTATTAGCTGTTGTTTTTTTTACTTTGCAAAAATAATCTAGTTTTTCTTTTTCTGGCCTCGACAAGCTTACTTCAAATTTAAAATATTTAATTTTCTTTCGTTTCGTTTTTTTCTTTTTTGATACAGCCATAAATATCTGATTATTATATTAAAAAAACAACTTATGAATAATTGTATTCAAATGTAAGTCTATTTTAAAAACTAATTGTAATTTTACATAGAAATTAATTCACAATTCCTATGTTGATAAGTAAAACAAGTATTCCGAAATTAAAGCACTCTAAATCAGGTAATTTCTTTCTGATTGCAGGTCCTTGCGTGATTGAAAATGAAAGAATGCCTTACGAAATTGCTGAAACGCTACTTAAAATTACTGACAAATTACAGCTACCTTTCATATTTAAAGCTTCCTATCGCAAAGCAAATCGATCAAAAATCGATTCTTTTACCGGGATTGGCGACCTAGCAGGCCTTGAAATGCTTAAAGATATTGGCGAAAAATATAATATCCCCGTTATTACCGATATTCATACGGCAGAGGAAGCCGCATTGGCTGCCCAATATGTCGATATATTGCAGATTCCTGCTTTTTTGTGCAGACAAACCGATTTATTGCAAGCTGCTGCCAAAACCGGCAAGATCGTAAACATTAAAAAAGGACAATTCCTTGCACCTTCAGCTATGAAATTTGCAGTGGATAAAATAAGAGAATCAGGAAATCATAATATTATGTTGACAGAACGTGGAAGTATGTTCGGTTATCAGGATTTAATTGTCGATTTTAGAAGCATTGTTGAAATGCAGAAAAACAATGTTCCGGTTATTGTAGATATTACGCATTCTTTGCAACAACCCAATCAATCTTCAGGCATTACGGGAGGCCAACCCGAAATGATTGCGACCATCGCCAAAGCCGCGATTGCCTGCGGTGCCGATGGAATATTTGTTGAAACGCATCCAAATCCTGCTATCGCTAAATCCGACGGCGCCAATATGTTACCTTTGCATCAGATGGAAGAATTATTAAGTGTTTTAATAAAAATCAGAAAAGCAGTTTTTAATTAGGAATTAAAAAAGTGATGTTTTTTCTATCATTAAATCTATAAATCTCCAGATAATTTTTAATTTTTAAATTGTATTTGTCGGAGACCTCCTGTATTTTCGTCGTAGCGCAAGTAAGAATTATTGTTGGGCAACGAAAGGATTACCCCCAACTGCGCAATGAATTGCTTGCTGGTTTGTAGTAGAACATTGTTGCTTAAAATATCAATAGTTGTATAAGCAGGCATGCGATAATAGAAACCCTGTTTCCCTTTTTGTAATTTCTTCTTTTGCATGTTAAACTGATTAACAGCCTCGGTAGACTTATTATCTGTGGTTTGAATATAAATTGGATCCCCCGAAGGCATTGATTTATCGAGTATCCCTTTTTCTGCTGAAAATTTACAGAGTATCGCTTTGCTGATGTTGCAAGTGCTGTCTTTTTCAGGAAGATAGATGTATTGATAGGACAATGTATGATTCAAGGTAATCCCTGTAAAAAGTTTCATGTATTCATTTTCAAGATTCTGTAGTTCGCTATACATAAACTCTATGCTTTTTTTGTCGTTTACTTCCTGATCTCCGATGAGAAGGCTGAACCGATTGTCTTTTATTTTGGTAATCAAATCGGCAATTTCCTTTACTTTTTGTTCTGTCGGTTTTTCTATCAAAGAGGTTTTATAGGTTTTCTCAAAAATAATAGAATTGTACACTTTTATGGGTTTATAAAAGGTATCTTTTTTTTCGTATAAACTTGAATTTGCATACATTTTAAAAAGCTCGGGGTAATCATCTATATTTGAAGTGGTTGTTGAGTCAATTTCCATTTGCCTTTGAATATTGGCGCTGGCATTTGTCCAAGGATTTACCGTCTTGATGATGCCTAAACGATTCATTTGAATCCCAATTTTACTGTCGTTGCATTCTACAAAAAAATATTGAGCGGAATCCGCTTCCGAATAGGTTTCGATATTTATAGCTTTTATTTTATATTTCATTGAATTCTGTGTAATTACATTGTTCAGTCCGAAATATTTTTTGGCAAAATCGCTGTAAGGTCCTTTTACATCTTCCTGTTGATCGACAATAAAGTTTACTTTAATAAAAGTCTTTGGTAACGCATAATAAAAACCACTTTTTTCGTTAGCAACTATATTTTTCGAGACATGCATTACCTGATAACTACTGTTGCACGAAAAAAGTAAAATGCTCAGCAAACCCAATAGGTTAAATATTTTTTTTGATAGTAACATAGCAATTAAAATTTAATGAATTCCTCAGTTTTCATTCACAAAAGTACGATATATAAATGAATCAAGTTGAAAATTTTGCACCCTGTCTTTTAATGTGTTTTGATTTAATCAATACCCGGCTGCCTATTAAATTTTCTTCCTTGCCAGCCAAAGTCCTATGTAAGTAATTAATCCATTGACGATTAATAATTCAAAACCAAATTTGTAGCCATTGAATAAATAAACGCTGTTATCACTGAGGATATAACTCAAAATGGGTGAAATTACAGCAATGGCAGGCACCCAATAATCTCTTACTTTTAGTTTGGTAAACAATCCAAAAGCATATAAACCCAGCAGAGGACCATAGGTGTAACCAGCAACAGTAAATAATTTATCAATAACGGCTCTGTCGTTAATGGCTCTGAATAGGATGATTACAAATAGTAACAGCAAGGCAAATCCTATGTGAACAACATAGCGGGTGTTTGTTTTTTGTTTTTCACTCAAGGTTTTATTTTTGTTTAAACCTAAAAAGTCAATACAAAATGAAGTGGTTAAGGAAGTCAATGCACCATCGGCACTTGGATAGGCTGCTGAAATCAAGCCCAGAACAAAAACCAAACCTGCGATTGGACCTAAGAATTTAATTGAAATTACCGAAAACAAATCGTCAGTACGTGCTGGCATTGCAATGCCTTTGGTATTGACGTAAATGAGCAAAATTGCACCTAAAAACAAAAAAAGCATGTTGACAAAAACCAGCACCATGCTGAAGCTGATCATATTCTTTTTTGCATCTTTCAGATTGCGACAACTCAGGTTTTTCTGCATCATTTCCTGATCAAGGCCAGTCATTACGATGGTTATAAACATCCCGCTAAAAAACTGCTTGACAAAATATCTTTTATCTGTCCAATCTGTTATGATAACGTTAGAATAATCTGCTGCCAGCACACGATGTACCATGTCACCCAATCCAATATTCAGATCTCTTAAGATAAAAACAATGGTTAAAACCAGGGCTGTAAGCATAAAAGTGGTTTGGAGTGTATCTGTCCAGATAATGGTTTTGATACCCCCTTTAAAAGTATATAGGATGATGAGCAATATAAACATGCTTACTGTAAAGCCAAAAGGGATGCCCCAGGCATCAAAGATAAATATCTGCAAAACATTTACCACCAGAAACATTCTGAAAGAAGCTCCTATTACCCTAGATAAGATAAAAAAGAAAGCACCGGTTTTATAGGACCAGAAACCAAATCTTTGTTCTAAATAGGAGTAAATTGATGTCAGGTTCAGGCGATAATACATCGGCATCAATACATTGGCTATAATTATATATCCAACGAAATAGCCAAACACAACCATCATATAAGAAAACTGAGTGTCTTTCACCCATCCGGGAACCGACATAAATGTAACACCCGAAAGCGAAGCTCCTATCATTCCATAGGCTACTATATACCAGCGTGAAGTTTTATTGCCAATGTAAAAAGATTGATTATCGGCCTTACGAGCAGTAATCCAGGTAATTACAAATAATAACAAGGTGTAGGCTAAAAAACTGAAGAGGATTAATTGGGGTGTCAAACTGTTTGTATTTAGTGGCTGAATAGGATGTGATTTCTCAGGCAAAGATAATAAAAAACGATCATTGATCAAATGATGGCTAAATGGAAACTAGATTTTGTTCTTTGCTTAGAATAAGATGGTTGTAAATCAATATGGATACAGTTGTTTTTAAAACTATATTTCAATGATTAAACTATCATAGGCTAATTCAATAAAATCGGGCAGCTTCTTATTTACATCTTCGTGTTTTCCAATAAAATGGCTCACATGTGTAAGGTAGGCTTGTACTGGTTTCAATTCTTCGAGTATGGCAACTGCTTCGGCTACCGAGAAATGAGAAACATGTTTTGAATTACGCAAAGCATTTAAAACGATCACTTTTGAGCCCTTTATTTTTTCTTTTTCTTCTTCTGAAATAAAACTTGCATCGGTAATATAGGTAAAGTCGCCTATACGGAATCCTAAAATGGGTAATTTTTCGTGTAACACTTCAATGGGAGTTATTTCTATACCATTTACAGTAAAAGCTTTGTTTTCAATAGTATGAATTTCAAGTTGAGGTGCTCCGAAATAGCGTTCTGATGCTGAAAAAATATAGGGGAATTCTATTTTAATAGCTTCCAGCACTCTTTTGCAACCATAAATATCTATTTTTTTGTTTAAGACATAATTAAATGCTCTCACATCATCCAGCCCCGCAATATGGTCGCGGTGTTCATGGGTAAAAATAACGGCATCCAGATTTTGTACATTTTCACGTATCATTTGAATCCTAAAATCAGGCCCACAATCTACAACAATTGCAGTTTCACCAATCTGAATAAGAATAGAAGCCCTGAATCTTTTGTCTTTTTTGTCGCTGGATGTACAAACATCGCAATCACAAGCAATAACCGGCACTCCGATGGATGTTGCTGTTCCTAGAAAGGTAACTTTTATTTTTTCAGTCATAGGTAGGATGCTTACAATGTACTATTTATCAAATACTTTTTTCTATTCTTTGTGTTTTTTACCTTACTTTAAAACTTAGTAGATTAAATCGTCAATCATAACTTTGTCATGAGTAAGTTGAATCTTCATTTCATCTATTGATTTAAAATTAGCTAAATCCCTGATACGTTTGTGAAAGAAAACCTTGGCTGTTTTACCTATTAAATTGGTATCATACTCAAACAAATGCATATCAATACATGTGTTGGGGTGATGTGGCTGGTGACTGGTGGCTGCATTGCGAATATTAAGCATGCCTCTGAAATACTCATCTTTTGTTGTTAAACTGATGGCATAGACGCCCTCTGGCGGAATTAATTTGATGTTTTCATCAATAAAAATACTCATACAAGCTAAACCAATTTTTTTGCAAACTTCACTTCCATGCGTTAATTCTCCAAGCATAATATATTGGTGGTCGAGATAAGCATTGGCTCTTTGAATATCCCCTTCAAGCAACGCTTTACGGATTTTGGTTGAACTCACTGTCTCGTTTTGAATATCCTGTTCAGGTATTTCTTCAACTTCAAAGCCATTTTCTGCTGCAGATTGATGCAATGAATTATAGTTACCTTCTTTATTGTGTCCAAAAAAATGGTTAAAACCAACGATGATTTTTTTTGCATGAATACGGTCGAGCAAAATGTCATGTACAAATTCCATAGACGTCGTTTGTGCAAATTCTTTGGTAAAATTGATAATTACCAAATTGTCCAGACCCGCTTTTCTCAACAAATCAATTTTCTCACGTTGCGAATTGATCAGCAATAAATCTTTTCCAGCAGTTTCCGGATAAAGAACTAGACGGGGATGAGGGTGGAAAGTAATTAAAACAGATTCACCTCCAATGTTTTCAGCCAACTTTTGTAAACGGTTGATAATGACCTTGTGTCCAACATGCACACCATCAAAGGATCCCGTAGTAACAACAGCATTTTTGATATCTTTGATTTCGTCTAAATTCCTGAAAATTTTCATTTACGTTTTACTTTTCAATTAGGTTGTTAATAACTTAATAACCTAATAAATCAATAACTTAATAACTAATAAACTAGAGTTCATTCTTTTTTACAAAATAAGCCACTTTTTCTAAAGACGTAATCATATCAAATTCTTCAAGGAAAACGTGAGACGAAACATTTACAGGTGAAGGTGTAAAATTCAGTATCCCTTTAATTCCTGAAATTACAAGTGCTTCAGCAACTTTTGCTGCTTCAGATGCAGGTACAGTTACTATTCCAATTGAAATGTTTTCTGTTTTTATAATTTCAGCCATTTGATCGTAGTGGTAGCAATGGACCCCTGCATATACCCGGTCGATTTTATCGGCACTGGTGTCAAAAGCTGCTACTATCTGCAGTTTATTACGTTTGCCTTTAAAATAGCTTATAATCGCTCTTCCAAGGTTACCAACTCCTATCACAGCTACTTTTTGCCCAAATTGACTGTCGATAATATCTCCGATTAAATTGATAAGTTCCTGCACGTCATAGCCTTTACGCAAGGTTCCTTTATAGCCTATCAGCATGATATCACGCCTGACCTGTACCGATGTGATATGAAGCATATTTGCAATTTCGTGAGAAAAAATATGTGTTTTTCCCCCGGCAGCACAATTTAATAAATTTCGTCGGTATTGACTCAATCGTTCAACTGTTTTGTCTGGTAATTTTTTATTTTCATTCATAGTATAGATATATTTAATTAAATTATTGATTTTGAGATTATTATATTATATTTAAGTTGTCGTTAGTAAAGCGTTGGTATATGATTAGATATAAAAACATCTATCTTAATATTTTTGAAATTTCAATTCATTCTTGCTTTCACAAATTTATATTTTGTCATGCTGACGAAGGAAGCATCTCATCCAATTATTTTGAGATTCCTCACTAACATTCGGAATGACAAAAGGAGCATTTGTTATAACAAGGATAGCATTTTCTTCTCTAGCTTTTAATTACGATTACTATATTTTCTTAATATAACATGACATTTTAAACCATAAACTATATTTATTAATTATTATTCAATTATAATTTTACAGGTAAAGTAACTGTAAAACAGCTTCCTTTATCGGGAGAACTTGTAATTGTGATTTTCCCATCATAAACACCAATAATTTTTTTTACAATCGATAAACCCAATCCACTACCCGAAATACCCTTGGTTTTAATATTTTTTATTCTTACAAATTCATTGAATAAAAGTGACATGTCTTCTTCAGACATTCCGATTCCATTATCACTGACAGTAAAAATTGCAGATTCATCTTTTAACTTCAACGCGCAATCAACTCTTCCTCCGGGTTTATTGTATTTTATAGCATTTGAAATAAGATTATTGAATACTATTTCCAATTCTCTGGCATCGGCATTCATTTTTATTTCGCTATTAGAATTTAGGTAAACATTCACATCATTCTGAATAGCAAAGGGTTTCATTGCATCAACCGATAGTTGTGCAATTTCGGTCAGGTTCACTTCTTTTAAATCTCTAGCCATTGAGCCAGATTCTATTTTTGTTAGATCCAATAAATCCATTATCAGCGAACGCATTCCTTTTACTCTTGCCAAAGAACGTTCAACTATTGCTTGATAATCCTCAATATTTTCACCAAATTGTTTTTCTTCCATCATTTTCAGATAACCTTCAATCGCATTTAAAGGTGCTTTTAGTTCGTGTGAAAGCACCGAGAGAAATTGAAAACGGATTTGTTTACCTGCAGTATTAAGCTTTTTGGTCATTCTACGAAAGTAAACTTGCTTGGTAATTGTTTCCATTGAAGAGCGAAGCTCTTGAGGTGTAAACGGTTTGGGAATAAAATCAAATGCGCCGTTTTTGGTAGCTTTTACAGCAACTTCCAGCGAAGCATAAGAAGTAATCATCACTACCACAATATCTAAATGATTTTTACTTACATATTCAAGTACTTCAAGGCCTTGTATCCCTGGTAATTTATTGTCTAACAATATGATATCAGGAAGGTTTGTATTTATCATGTCAATAGCTGCTTCGCCTGTAGAAGCCTCTATGATGTCAAATTTACAGGCTTCTTCCATAAAAGGATAAGACACACTAAAATCTCTCAAAACTCTTGAAATACCTGAACGAATTCCAGGTTCGTCATCAACAACCAATAATTTGATGATTTCCATCTTTATATTTTTAGAAGTTTATTGATTTCTCTATGCAATTGCTCTGTTCTAATACCTTTATCGATGTATAAGTCAGCTTTTATCCATTTGCGCTCTTCTTCAGAGTGAACAGCAAAGCTCATTCCTGTTTCAGCAGTAACAGCAGTTGCAATAATAATTGGCACATCAGGGTATCTGCGTTTGGTTTTATAGCTTAAAATAAAACCACTGTCCTCATTTTCCATCATGAGATCGAAAATAGCCAGATCGGGTTTAAAACTTTCCAATAATTTTTCTGCTTCCAATTGACCATCTGCTGTAATTACTTCAAAGCCAAGTTTTTCAATTTTTGTTTTCAGTTGGAACATGTAATCCATATCATCGTCAACTATCAAAACTTTTTTCATAGGTTAAATTGTTTGTATGCCACTAATTTCAATAATAATCACTAATTTGTTTTGTGAAGATTAGTGAAATGAGTGGCAGATAATTATTCTGTTTTGTATCTTGGAAATGTTATTTTAAAGCAGGTTCCTGTTTGTCCATTCTCAGGCAAATTATTAGAAGTTACTTCCACTTTACCTTTGTGCATTTTTATAATTCCGTAGATGATGGGCAAACCTAATCCTGTACCTTTTCCAATACCTTTTGTAGTAAAAAAAGGTGTAAATATTTTTTCCATATTTTCTGGTGCAATACCTGAACCTGTGTCTGTTAGTGTAATAATAATTTCATCGTCCTTTTCATTTAAATCTATTTTTAAATCTCCTCCTAAAGGCATTGCTTCTATTGCATTTTTAATTAAATTGGTTATTACCTGAATTAATTGGTCTCCATCGAGCATTGCTAATTTATTTTTCAGCATTGCATTGAGCTTTATTCTAATATTTTGAGGGCAAATAATGGTCTGTATGCTTCTTTCAAATAATTTTAGAATATCAATTTCTGAATAGTTCAATTGATTTTTCCGTGCAAAATTCAGCAAGCCGGAAACTATTTTTTTGCATCTTTCAGTTTGTTCGACGATTAATTCTAAATCTTGCCTGTTAGGATCATCTGGTTTGCATTCGTCTTTTAAAATATTACTATACATGGTAATAACTCCCAATGGATTGTTAAGTTCATGGGCAATCCCGGCCGAAAGTTGACCCATGTGAGCCAGCTTTTCCGATTGCTTCAATGCCAATTGAACTGAAGCTAGTTTTTCGTTAGAAACAGCAAGGTCTTTGATATATTTATGTAATTTCTCGATGGAATAAGGCAGACACATTTCCTCCTCTGCTAAGCCCTTTATAATAGCTATTGCATGTTCGTTACAGGAATCGTAGCCACAAGCACCACAGTTGAGGTGGTCTTTTTCGTTAAACTTTCCTAATTTATGAAGCACTTTCGTGATTTCATCAGTGTCAGGATCAGGAATACGACGATCGTTGGAAGCAAAATATTGTGTTAAATCGATATCTTTGTATTCTTCCATATCTTTTTCCCATTGCTTGCTATCAATATCATTAAGCTTTTGGTTTACGTATTTACTCACCGAAAGTCTTCTTGCATATTTTTTGCCTGAAGGAGAAGTTCCCGGTCCCATGATACAGCCTTCACAGCATAAAAGTTCCAGGTTGTTCGAGCGTATCGTCCCATTTTCAAATTCTTTAATGGCTTCTCTAAAATCAACCCTTCCATCGGCAACAATTATATTGCCTTCGTATATATTTTCTGAAACATTGGTAGTTTGAAGCAATCCTCTGCTAATCGCAAAAATTGCACCTTTTCCCGAATGCGGTGTGTCAAAATCAGAGGGTATACTATGTTCTGGTGTAATATTTGATTTCAGAAACATTTCACGCAATTCTCTATAGGTCAATACTTCATCTACTTCAGCAGATTCTGCCTTTTTTGCTATGCAGGGACCAATAAATACAACTTTGGCATCGTAGCCATACTTTTTATGCAATACTCTGGTCATGGCAACCATTGGCGAAGCAATAGGCGCGAGATAGGGTACCAAATCGGGACTATAATGTTCAATATAAAGGGTAATTGCAGGGCAATCAGAAGAGATAAATCCTTCTGAACTAGATGAAGTTAGTATTTTTGCATATTTTTGAGCTACCAAATCTGCACCAAAAGATACTTCCGAAACATAATCGAAGCCTAATGCTCTCAACATACCAACCAATATTTTATAATCTTTAATCTCATCAAATTCTGCCGGAAAACTAGGTGCAATGGCTGCAATTACTTTTTGATTTGATTTCAGCAAGCCATACACTTCTTCGGTGGCATTTAAAAATACCTTGGCATCCTGAATACAGACTTTAACACAATTGCCACAACCAATACAGCGTTTGTCTATAACTTCCGCCTGTCCGTTCACAATTTTTATTGCTTTTACCGGACATTCGCGTACACAGGTATAACAAACTTTGCATTTGTCCTTAATTGTAAATACCAATTGGTTCTTATGTGCAGGCATTGTTTTTTAGTTAATGGGTTATTGGTTAATGGTTAATGGTTATTAAGTTATTGGTTAATGGTTAATGGTTAATGGTTAATGGTTATTGAGATATCAATGATTTTTTAAATTCTTAGTAACTTAGTAACTTATTAACTTAATTTTTAATTTCTAATTTTTAATTAATTAAACGCTCCTTGTAAATATGCTTTTGTTCTGTCCATCTTAGGATTTTCGAAAAATTCCTTGGCCGGACCCTGTTCAATCACTTCACCCAAATACATAAAAACAACGTAATCGGCGATTCTTCTGGCCTGGCGCAAGATATGGGTAACCATTACAATGGTGTATTGTTGTTTGAGTTCTTCAAATTTTCTTTCGATAGTTTCGCTTGAAATAGGGTCGAGGGCAGATGTAGGTTCATCGGCTAAAATAATTTCTGGATCAACGGCTAAGCCACGAGCCAGACATAAGCGTTGTTGCTGTCCGATGGATAATTTAGAAGCAGGTTCGCGCAAGCGGTCATATACTTCATCCCAGAGATTTACCTGTTTCAGGTAATTCTCAACCCTTGCATCCAATGCTTTTTTGTTTCTTCTTCCACTGATTTTTAAACCATAAGCTACATTGTTGTAGATATTCATGGGTAGGGGGAAGGGACGTTGTGAAAGCAACCCCATTTTCTTTCTGATTTCAGTAACATCCGTTTTAGTATGCAAGATATCTTCATTGTCGATGATAATACTTCCATCTATTTTTACGTCATGGTATAAATCGGTCAGACGGTTCATACATTTCAGCAACGTGGTTTTTCCACAACCCGATGGGCCTAAAATAACGGTTAGCTTATTTTCGGGAATCTCAATATTGATATCCTTCAGTATATGTTGCTTACCAATGTAGAGATTTAATTTATCGACTTTTATTTTTGTATTTTCGCTCATTTACTTTTTAAATTCTATGTTTGTGGTATTTTTTTGATAAAGCCCTGGATAAAAGACTGATGACCAATATAATTACGATTAAAATCACAGCACTTGCATATGCTCTGTTTTGAACTTCTGGAACAGGAGAGCTTAGTTGAAAAAAGATAGATAAGGGTAAAGTTGCTGCCGGTTCGCTCAACGAAGTGGGAATACTGTCGGTATACCCGGCTGTAAACAATACAGATGCAGCATCGCCTATGGCTCTGCCAAACGAAAGCAAGATAGCTGTAACAATTCCTGAGAATGATTGCATTAAAACTACCCTAAATGAAGTTTCGGTTTTAGTAGAACCCAATGATAGGGAAGCTTCCAGTAATCCAAGGGGTGAAGTTTTAAGAATTTCGTCGCAAGCCCTTATCATAATGGGTAAAATAAAAAGTGTAACCGTAATAATCCCAGCTAACAATGAAGTTTTGATTCCCAGAAATACCATCAGGGTAAAGCCAAAAGCTCCATACACAATTGAAGGGACACCCCAGATTAAATCGAGCAAAAAGCGGATAAAATTCAGCACTTTTTTTTGTTTCACCAGGTAAACATTCATAAATAATGCCACAGGTACACCAATTACCGTTGCCAGAAATGTAGCACCTATTGATAAATATAGTGAACCGACGATTGCATTCAATACCCCACCTGACTTTCCATAGTAATAGCCTCCATGTGGACGTTGGCTCAGCATTTCCCAGTTTAATGCTCCAAGTCCTTTCTTGAAGATGCTAAAAAGTATCAATGCCAATACAAACAGTATCAGTAAATTGCTTATAAGCATCAAGCTTCTGAAAAACATTTCTTCTATTTTCTTAAGCATTTAAAAATTAGTTTGTAAAGTTTATAATGTTCATAAAGTTTATTAAAAAGCTTCCCATACTATTTATTGTTTCCGTAATTCGTAATTTTTAATTTCTAATTAATACTTATCATATCTAACGATTAACATCCGCATCAGGGCATTAAAAACCATGACAACCACAAACAAGATCAGCGCTGCAAACATTAAAGCTGAATCATATTTAGGAATGGAAAGCATTTCGCCGTAATTATTAGCAATCAATGCCGGTAATGGATAGCCTGCATCAAAAACGTTTTTGGGAATCTGTATCATATTTCCCACGACCATCAAAACTGCCATGGTTTCCCCAAAAGCCCTCGCCAATCCAAAACCGATAGAAGCAATGATACCAGGAACAGCCTTTTTAACCAATATATATTTGATGGTTTCCCATTTGGTAGCCCCTAAGGATAAAGAAGCTTCGGTCAATTCTATAGGTATGGTTCTGAAGATTTCTATCAAAATGTTGAGGATAAATGGGATAATCATTACCGACAACACTATGGCACCTGCAAGTATGCTATAGCCCATGGTTTGTGCACCAAAAATTGGTGCTATTACATTTGAAATAAATGGAACCACTACGATAATACCCCAGACACCATAGACTACTGAAGGCAATCCAGCTAAAATATCAATTACAGGATGTATAATCCTTAAATAAAATTTACGGGAATACTGAGTGATGGACAATGCTGCGAAAATACAGATGGGTGCCGAAATCAACATGGCAATAAAAGTGACCCAAACGGACCCCATGATGAAAGTGGCAAATCCAAACTTGCCGATGCTTGGTTTCCATACTTTGGAGAACAGTAAATCACCCAGCGAGTTTTCCTGAAACAAAAGAGCTGATTTATAATACAATCCTGCACCTAAAATAAAAGGCAATATGATGACAAAAGATATTGCAATCAACATCCAGGTTGTACTGATACGATTTTTTGTTTTCCGGTTATAGAATAGTACAATCATAGTTTTTTGCTAGAAGTTAAATAAGAAGATAGAAGACAGAAGACGGAAGACCGAAGTTGTTCTTCCAAATTTCTGATTTATAACTATTTCAATTTGTTTCATTTTCTAGATTTTTTTTAAATTATATTAAAGAAAAGCCAACTAATATATTAATTTCATTCTTCCGACTTCCGACTTCCGACTTCTGACTTCTGACTTCTGACTTCTGGTTTTGGTCTTCCGTCTTCAGTCTTCTTCTTACTTTATTTTCTCCATCTCCACTTTAATGCTTTCGGCCGGTAATAAAACATAACCCGCTTCATTTACATATTTTTGTCCATCGGTCAGCACCCAGTTGATAAAGTGTTTTACCAGTGCTTTTTGTGGCTTTCCTTTAGCTATAAAAAACAAATCTCTGGCAGGAGGTGAAGGATAACGGCCGTCTTTAATTGCTGCCATAATATCGTCCAGTGAATTATAAACGTTTTCTTCAGCATCAATTTTCCCGTTTTTGTTAATGTCAATAGGAACAACTTCCAAGCCTTCATATTTTTTTCGGGTATTCATATCATAAGCATAGGCAACATTGTTGAAGCCAATCCCAAAAATATCTTTTCTAACGGCGTCAGCCACTCCGGCATCCCCATTAACACAAATTCCAAGAAGATCTTCCTGTTTCTTGTTGTTTAGGAATTTTGCCCACATATCGGCAGCCCCACATGCATCGGAACGTGAATAAACATTCAGCTTATCTTTAGCTTTAGATCCCAACGCTGCTCCCCAGTTCGTAGTTTTACCGGAAATAAAAATATCATAGAATTTCTCCATCGTTAGTCCATTTGCTTTAATGGCAGCGATCTGAGGATTTTTTGCATTCACTGTTGCCACCACCGCATCTTTAGTTACCGCAATCCACCACGCTCCTTTTTGTTTTTCTTCATCACTCACTGCTTTTGAAAACATGCCTAAATCTATCATACCAGACAAAGCATCCGTCATCCCTTTGCCTGCTCCACCTGCCGAAACATTGATGGTTACCTTTGGATGTAATTTCATGTATTCATCGGCCCATTTAACTGTTAAGGGATACAAAGCAAATGCTCCAGAAATACTGATATCTCCTGATAAACTGTCTTTTCCGTCAACTTTGTTTGAACAACTATTGTTATTGCATGAGGTGATCATTGCAAAAAAAATAATAATAATTGAAAAACTAAATAGAATATTTCTTTTCATGTGTTATTAATTTTAATTATTTATTTGTCACATGGAATACGCCATATAATATCATTTTCGTTTTGTATGAATATTATTCTTATGGCTATTTCATTTTGGATGATTGTTATTTGTTATTAAGTTATTAGGTTATTAAGTAGTTAGCTATTTACTGTTCACTGATTGCTGATCACTGTAAAACTTCTCTTTTCGTAAAGCTTGTGTGCAAAATAGCGGTGCAATTTTCTTCGCAAGGCATGCCTAAATAATTCTTATACAATTCATTTAATTGTGGGTTTTTGTGTGCAAATTTTATAGATTCCTTGTCATCAATATCGTAAATCGCTTTTATTCTTGCTTTTATATCTTCTTTCCGGCTAAGTATTGGTTGTCCGCCACCATTGATACAACCGCCCTGACAGGCCATCACTTCTATGAAATGAATATCTTTTCGGCCGTTTTTTATTTCAGTAATCAATTTTTCAGCATTGATCATATCGCTCACCACAGCAATACCCAATTCATATTCACCGGCTTTCAGTTTATATTCTTTTCGGCCTTTGTTATAACTCCGCAATTCAAGCAATTTGTAATTTAATAAGTCATCACCTGTTAATAAATTATAGCATGTTCTCAATACTGCTTCAGCAACCCCTCCCGATACTGCAAAAAGTTTTCCTGCAGAACTTCGTGTTCCTAATACTGTATCGGCTAATTCTGAGTCAATATTCATAATGTCAATGCCATACAAACGGATTAATCGGGCTAACTCACGGGTAGTTAGTACCGCATCAACATCTGTGATCCCTTTATGTGTCATTTCTTCGCGTTGAGCTTCAAATTTTTTCGCAATACAAGGCATTACCGCAACCGTATAAATTTTCCCAGATGAAATACTAAGGCCGTCGGCATAATAGCCTTTGATTAAACTACCCATCATTTGTTGAGGCGATTTGGCTGTTGACAAATTCTCAATGAATTCCGGATGCGTTTGTTCAATATATTTTACCCAAGCAGGGCAACAACTGCTGAACATAGGGAGTTGCTGATTGCTCTTTATTCTATTGCACAATTCATTTGCGACTTCTATGGTATTTATATCTGCTCCAAAACTAGTGTCAAAAACTTTATTGAACCCAATTTTTCGCAGTGCTGCATTTAGCATCCCATTAATGTCTTTCCCTGATTTAAAGCCAAACTCTTCAGCAAGTGTAACTGAAATTGCTGGAGAATATTGTATAATAACATGTTTCTCAGGATTATTTAAGGAATCAATAATTTCGGGAAGATGATCTCTTTCATATAATGCGCCGGTAGGGCAACTCATGATGCATTGTCCGCAATTGATACAACTTGAAAGGTTGATTTTGTTCTGAAAGCTTGGTGTAATTTCGCATTGATTTCCTCTTTTGATAAAATCAATGGCAGAAACCCCTACAATTTCTTCGCAAACTCTCACACATCTGCCACATAAAATACATTTATTCGAATCTCTTACCAGACATATTCCCGAACTGTCGACTTTTTGTTTTCTTTTTTTTCCACTGATTCGACGTTCGAGTACATTCATTTCAATCGATAATTTCTGTAACTCGCAATTCCCATTGCGTTCACAGTATAAGCAATCATCCGGATGATTGGAAAGGAGCAATTCCACTATTGTTTTTCGGGCTTTGATAACCCTGGGTGAATGTGTTTTTATTTTCATCCATTCCTCCACAGTATGAGCGCAAGAAGGGACCAAATCAGACTGCCCTTCTACTTCAACCACGCAAATACGACAATCGCCGCTTGGAGCCAATTCTTCCATATAGCACAAAGTAGGTACTTTTATTCCATTACGGTTGAGTGCCGATAATATGGTTTCCCCTTTTTTAGCTTTGATGACTTTGTTATTTACTTCTATATCGAAAATCATTGTTTAATGTATTGATTTTTTTTGAGCATTTATGATTTTGTAAATTGTTTGTCGTTTTGCAAACAATTGCGTATTTTTTTATTTGATAATAATTGCACTGAATTTACAGCTTTCGAAACAGATTCCACATCCTGTGCATTTTGACTCTACTATAAAATGAGGATATTTAATAGTTCCAATAATTGCATTTTCGGGACATTTGCGCATACAAATATTGCAACCTGTGCAGGCATCGGTATCTATTAAAAAGCTGCGAAGTTCCTTACATACTCCTGCTTTGCATTTTCTGTCGAAAATATGTTCTTCGTATTCGTCTCTGAACCATTTTAATGAGCTGAGGAAAGTGTTGGCAGCTGTTTTTCCCAATCCACATAAGGATGTATCTTTAATTACTTCTGCAATACTTTCCAATTGCATTACACCTTTAAAACGCTCTAATGTTTGATGCGAAACTTCATCTTTAGGGATTTTTGTTATTTTTTCAAGGATTTCATACATCCGTTGTGTACCTTCTCTGCATGGAATGCATTTCCCGCAACTTTCGTGTTGCATAAAGTTGATATAGAATTTGGTAATGTCTACCATACAGCTTTCATCATCCATAACAATGATACTTCCGGAACCCATGATAGCATCAATGGCTTTTAATTCTTCGTAATCAACAGCAGTACTCATGTTTTCTTTAACCAGACAACTCCCTGCTGGACCCCCTAATTGTATGGCTTTGAATTTTTTATTATTTTTAATACCTTTTCCTATCTTGAAAACAATATCTTCAAAACTTTTACCCATTTCTACTTCAATAATTCCATTGTTGGTGATTTTACCGGAAAGTGTAAATACTTTAGTACCCTTGCTTGCTTGGGTTCCAAAGCTACTAAACCAAACAGGGCCGTTTAAAATGATAGATGGAACATTGCATAGCGTTTCAACATTGTTAATAATAGTTGGTTTGCCAAATAAACCTCTTTCGGCAGGAAAAGGCGGACGAAAACGAGGCATTCCTCTTTTGCCTTCGATACTGCTCAACAGGGCAGTTTCTTCGCCGCAAATAAATGCTCCAGGGCCTTTCTTGATGATAAATTCCAGGTTAAACCCACTATCGAAAATATTTTCACCCAAAAGACCATAAGTTTTAGCCTGATCTAAAGCCTTTTTAAATCGTTCTATTGCTAAGCTATTATCAGACTTTATATAGATGTATGCTTTGCTGGCTCCAATCGCATAGGCTGCAATAGCCATGCCTTCTATCAGTTTATGGGGATTGCTTTCTATAATTGATTTTTCAAGATAAGCACCTGGGTCGCTTTCGTTGGCATTACATATTAAATAACGTTGGTCCGAAGCATTATCATGGGCAATTTTCCATTTTTTGCCGCATAGGAAACCCGAACCCCCTCTTCCTCTTAATTCGCTCTTCTCAATTATTTTACATACTTCTGTTGAGGTATAGTGGTAAATCGTTTTTACAAAAGCTCTGTAGCCGCCATATGCAATAAATGCTTCAATATTTTCTGGATCAATAATTCCATTAAGTTCTAATACGATCCTTTTTTGCCCGGCAAAAAAATCAATTTCATCTAAATAATTTACAGCTTCCCATTTTTGTAAATTCTTCTGACGATATTGACCTAAAACATATTCATTCAGAATGGTATTGTTAAAGACACCATCTAAAACTGTAGCAACACTTTCAACTGTCATTTTTTTGAATGAAACTCTTGTCATTCCAGGAAGTTGAACATCCATGATGGGCTCCATGGCACAAATGCCAATACACCCAACTTTAACTACTTCGACTTGAATGTGCTTAGTGATAATATATTCATTGATGGCATCCATAATTTTTTGTGCACCAGCAACATAACCGCAAGTAGATGCGCCTATATAAATAACAGCCTTTTTTGTTATTTCGTGCTTAAGAATTCTTAAGCGTTCTTCAACTTCTTTGCTAAAATTAAGTGTTTCATTCCGAAGAACTGTTTCCTTAAAGAATTGAATATTATTTTCCATTTTTAGCAGTATTGGTATTCAGTTTTTTTAAATTTTCCAAAAGCTCTTTTATCTCAGAAGTTTTAAAAGTTGTGTAATATTCATTGTTAATTGAGATAAGTGGTGAAAGCCCACAAGCTCCCATACAAGGGAGATATTCAATACTGAACATGCCATCGCGGGTACATTCACCTTGTTCTATTTTTAGCAATTTTTCTAATTCTTTCCGTAAATTTGAATTATCAGCAATATGGCAAGAGGTTCCTTTGCAGACTTTAATATGAAATTTACCTTGTTTCACAAATTTAAATTCATCGTAAAAGGAGGCAATTCCATATACTTTTGAAGTAGCCAATTTAAAATGACGACTGCATCTAATAATCGTTTCTTCAGATAAATAGCCTTCAATTTCCTGAATTTCCTGTAAGACATCTAAAAGATCTTTTCGGTCTGAATTTTTATGTCTTCCAATAATTTCATCGATCTTAGTTGTCATGGCTGAAATTTTAAAATTTCATACAAAAATAACAGAAGTTTTTTAAATAACAATATTAATTGTTAAAAAAATAACACTGTTAATTGAATAACAAAAAAATAAAACCTAATATCTTGCCCTAAATTTATAAAAGTTATTGAATATTAGTTCATTAAATTTTAAATTTGGAAATATACAACACATAAATAAAAAAAATAATAGTATTCTATACATTTAGATGACTGAAAAACCAAATTTAAACAATTATTATTATTATTTTTGACAAGAATATGAATGTGTAATTTTTAGCATTGGATTAAGTGCATGGAAACAAAAAAAGAAATTGTAATTTGCTTGGGAAGTTCTTGTTTTGCAAGAGGAAATAAGCAAACAGTGCAAGTAATTGATACGTATTTAAAAGTAAACAAACTGGAAGCTGAAGTCTTATATCACGGAAAACATTGTTTCGAAAAATGCAATAAAGGCCCTTTTGTGAAGATTGAAGAAACGGTTCATGAAAATGTCAATCACGAAAATATAATTGATATTTTAGACAAAGTATTCAAGCGAAAGAAATAGGCTAGGGGAAAATAAGACTTAAAGAATAATTGCAAAATAGAAGTGTATGAATATTCCTTTGATTGAAATAGATAAAGAAAAATGCAATGTTTGCTATGCATGTGTGAGGGTTTGTCCTGTGAATGCCATACAGCTCAATCAGGTTCAGGATTTCCCGGAGGTGAATCACGACTGGTGTATTGGCTGCGGAAGTTGTTTGAATGTATGCCCTTCAAAAGCTGTGGTTTATAGAGATTCCCGCACACAAGTTAAAGGAATACTCAATTCTTCTGAAAAAGTAGCCGCAATTGTAGGACCGAGTATTTCTGGAGAATTTGATGATATCACCGATTATCGAAAATTTGTTCAAATGATTCATCAATTAGGTTTCGACTATGTGAATGAAGTTTCATTTGGAGTGGATCTAATAGCTAAAGAATACAAGAAATTATTCGAAAATTACAAAGGAAAATACTATTTGTCTTCGATTTGCCCACCCATCGTTTCATTGATTGAAAAATTTCATCCTGAATTAGTAGGGAATCTTGCTCCTCTAGCTTCCCCTATGTTGGCTACGGCAAAAGTTGTACGCCGAATGTATGGCGAAAATATTAAAGTTGTTTTTATTGGACCTTGCATTGCTGCTAAAAATGATATAAAAAAGAACAAAGAATGGTCGCAGGTGGATGAAGTCCTTACTTTTATTGAACTTCGCCAGTTGTTTGATGAATTTAATATCAAAGAAAATGCCCTTGAGTTTTCTGATTTTGATACACCTTTGGGGTATAAAGGTTCATTGTTTCCAATTAGCAATGGTATACTGCAAGCTGCTGATTTAGACGAAAACCTGCTTACGGGTGATATCATAACTGCCGATGGAAAGTCCAATGTTTTAGCTGCAATTTCTCAGTTCGAAAAAAGTGTTGACTATATTAAACAGCATTTTAATTTGTTTTATTGTGAAGGTTGTTTGATGGGCCCCGGAACCTCTAGAGGAGGTAAAAAATTTATACGTCACACTTTAGTGACCGAATATGCCAATAAAAGATTGTTGAATTTCAACAAAGCAGAATGGGAAGAAAATATAAAGCAATTTAAAGATTTTAAATACAATAGAGGCTTTGCAGTTGACGACCAACGTTTGCCTGAGCCTTCAGAAGAAGAAGTACAGGAAGTGCTAAAGGTAATTGGTAAAACCGATTATGATGAGCATGTGGGTTGTGAAGCATGTGGATATAAATCATGTAAGGAATTTGCTTATTTGGTTTCAAAAGGACTGGCAAAAGTTGATATGTGTATTACTTTTTCGTTGAAAAATAAACTGGAATACATCAAAGCATTAAAAACGACCAATGATAACCTTGAAAAAACTCAGGAAGCCCTAAAAAGTTCCGAAAAGAATGCGAAGATTGAACGTCAGAAAGCAGTGGAAGCATCCGAAACCATTACTGCGATGATGCAGAAATTGAATGCCGGTGTTTTAATTGTTGATCAGCATCTTAAAATACTTCAATCGAACGAAAGTTTTATAAACATCTTAGGTGCTGAAGCCCGCGAAATTAATGATATTATTCCCGGTCTGCAAGGTGCTGACCTTAAAACTTTACTACCTGTTCAGTTTTACAAGATGTTTTCTTATGTTTTGATGAACAACGAAGATGTGCTGAACAAAGATGTTCATTTTGGAGAGGGTTTGCTAAATGTTTCCATATTTACCATCCGCAAAGAAAAAATCGTGGGTGCTATCGTACGGGATATGTTCTCACCGGAAGTCAGAAGCGAAGAGGTCATCAACAGAGTGAACGATGTAATTGATGTGAACCTTTCCTTGGTTCAACAAATCGGTTTTTTATTAGGAGAAGGAGCTGCAAATACCGAAAAGATGCTCAATTCAATTATTGAATCCTATAAAACCAAAAAAAATAAATAATGGATGATCAATTTCACATTGAGGTAAATTGTCAGCAAAAGAATTTTGACGGTGAACGTATCTGCGGGGATGTTTTTATTTCACGCAAAATGAAAGAGGAAAACCGCATCATTGTGGTACTTTCGGATGGGATGGGGCATGGGGTAAAGGCCAATGTTTTGGCAACATTAACAGCAACCATGGCAGTTAATTTTACCGATGAACACAAAGATGTAAGTAAAATTGCCGAAATCATTATGAATACGTTACCTGTTTGTAGTGAACGAAAGATCAGCTATTCTACTTTTACCATTTTAGATATTGATGATGAAGGTGAAGTTAGAATTTTAGAATACGACAATCCTCAATGTATTATACTTCGTGGGAAAGAAGTGTTAACTCCTGAATGGACTTGCGTGTATTTAAATACTACAAAAAATGCAAATAAAGAACTTTTAACCTGCACATTTAAACCTCGCAAAGAAGACCGTATCATTGTCGGCTCCGATGGCGTGACGCAATCTGGTCTAGGTTCTGGAAAATATTTATTCGGCTGGGGAAGGGATCATTTTCAGGAATTTACACAAAATCTGGTGATAAATGATCAATATATTTCAGCACAACGTTTGGCGGCTAAAGTGGTAAACATGGCTCATATCAACGACAATTATCAGTCAAAAGATGATACAAGTTGTGCAGTGGTTTATTTTCGAAATCCACGTAAGATGCTTATTTGTACAGGACCTCCCTATGAAAAAAACAAAGATGTTGAATATGCAAATATTGTAAAAGATTTTAACGGTACCAAAATAATTTGCGGAGCCACCACCAGTGATATTATTTCCAGAGAATCAGGAAAAGAAATCACAGATAATTTTGAATTTACCGATTCCGATTTACCACCTGTTTCTCACATGGAAGGTGTTGATCTGATAACCGAAGGTATTCTCACACTAAGTAAAGTTGCTGAGATTTTGCGGACACATTCCAACCAGACAAAGCTGGCTAAGGGGCCTGCCGATTTAATTGTAAAATATCTGCTCGAAAGCGACGAAATTCATTTTTTAGTAGGAACGCGTATCAATATTGCTCATCAGGATCCAAGCCTTCCCCTTGAGTTAGAAATTAGAAGAACTGTTGTTAGACGGATAGCCCGTTTATTGGAAGAAAAGTTTTTAAAAGAGGTGGCTATGGATTTTATATAATTTCTTTTTAACCCCAGTAAACCCTTTTAATTGAATAATTGTCTGTAAAATAACGAACACCTAATTTTATTTGGATGAATTTCTCTAAAACCCTTAGTATTTTTTTTAGCTTGCTTATTTTTAGCCTAAAAATATATTCACAATCATTGGATACTGTAAAAGTCTTGTTTATCGGCAATAGTTTTACATTTGCCAACGATTTGCCGTTGACTTTTTCTCAATTGGCCACCAAAGCCGGAAAGAAAGTTCTTATAGACAATAGTTCTTTTGGTGGTTATACCCTCGAAATGCACTTACAAAATGCAACTACCATTCAAAAGATTTACAGTCAAAAATGGGACTATGTAGTTTTGCAGGAACAAAGTCAGATTCCTTCATTTATTCCTGAAAGAGAAACCATGATGTATCCTTTTGCTGTATCCCTGGATAGTCTGATCCACGATAATTCACCCTGTAGCCGTACTGTTTTTTTTATGACCTGGGCACATAAAAATGGAGACCAGGGATTACCGGTTGGGAGTGATACCTACGAAGATATGCAACAACGTCTTCGCAGCGGATACATGACAATTGCTGATTCGTTAAATGCAGCTGTAGCTCCTTGTGGATGGGCCTGGAGGCAATTGCGACAGAATTATCCAAGTCTGGAATTGTATTCCAGCGATAATTATCATCCCAACGAAAATGGAACCTATTTAGCTGCCTGCACCTTTTATGCAAGCATTTTTAGTCAATCTGCAGTCGGTATCAATTATACGGGCAATGTAACAGCTTCGGATGCACTTATTTTTCAAAATACGGCTTCTCAAATTGTATTGGACAGCCTGGGCTTATGGAATATTGGCCTTTACAATCCCAATCCAACTGCAAATTTTGGGTATTCTCAGAATGGAAATATTTTTCAGTTTTCAGATAGCTCAGTATTAGCCACTGATTATAAATGGAATTTCGGAGATGGATATTCCAGTATTCTTCAAAATCCAACCCATGTTTATACATCTTCCGGAACTTACCAGGTAAGGCTCATTGCTGCCAATGATTGTGATGCCGATACTATTGTCAAAAATATTCAGTTTTATGCTACAGGCATTGAAAATACTAAAAATCTTACGATAAGTATTTCCCCCAATCCGAGCAAAGGTGTTTTCAATGTTAAAATTCCCGAAAATATACAGGTTAATGCGTATGAAGTGATGAATGTAGAAGGTAAGGTTTTGATAACTAAGAAGCTAAATTCTTCGCTTGCGAATAAAATAGCTTCTCTTGATCTTTCAAAATTACCCAGTAATGTGTATTTTTTAAAGATTTATACAGCAATGAAGCCCCTCGTTTTTAGATTAGTTAAAAATTAATACTGCAAGCAACCTTTTGGCGTTATATTTTGTCATACTTTTGTAAATCGTAAGAATTTACTTTAAACACTATTCCATATGAAAAAATTAATTCTATTTGTTTTTATTATTGGATTTTTTACAATTCATCAGCTCCAAGCTCAGGGCGTTTCAATTAATCCTCAACCTGATTACTGGGGAACATTCTGTTTGGTTTCTCAAACAGTAGGGGAT
>CAZCBG010000046.1:0-19771 GCA_964496885.1 uncultured Bacteroides sp.
AATTCTATTTCCTTTTTCCAATACAGAAGTACTTGTTCCTGAGTTATTAATTCCATAATATCCTCCATGGATTCTATTATTTAAAATTCTATTATATTCATCTTTTGATGTAGACGAATAAATTACAGATGCAGTCGAAGAAGTGGCCCCAAGCATTGACTGTAAAACAGAATTCGAAATTTCACAATATTTGGAGTTACCAGCAATTTCGATAACCCTTCCTGTTGCAATTTCATTTTTCAACGTAAGTTGATTAAGTTTAACATATTGTGCACTGTCAAATTTAGCCACAAAATTACCCAATGCACCGCTACCAGCATTAAAGATTACACTTGTACTGTCGTTGTTGGCCGATTTAAAAGTAATGGTATTGATAGCTGAAGCAGTCAGGATTTTAGGGAGTATAAATTGTTCACTATAGGTTCCCGGATTAATATTAAATACAGTAGCACCACTTACGCCGCAATACTTGAGCGCAATTATTGCAGCATTAACAGTAGGGTAATCTGCAGTAAGACCTCCAATGGTATATGAACCACTCAAAGGACCCAGGCAGGCATACACATTCATTGACAGTGTATCATTGAAATTAAAGATATCAGCAACATGATTGGGTAATTCGGAATATACTTTCAAAGGATTTAGACCAAAGTTAAAAATATAACTTCCCAATGTTACAGAATCAGAAGCATTGGTTGCCAGATTTCCTGTCCATGCAAAAGGAGTTTGAGCAAGACCGTTAACCGACCATTTAATTGTAACAGCAGTAAGCGGTAAAACACCATAGTTCTTGATTCTCACTTTCACAACCTGGTTTAAAGTAGTAATCATAGGAGCAGGATTCATTATCAATTCAATACCTGCATCATTCAAGGGAACAATAAATTCATCGGCACCTATACAGGGAGGGTTGGCCCTTACATCACCATCAATATCATTTGTTATAGCAGCAATAGGTGTTCCTATACCACCCAATGCAAAATTAGTAGTATGTAGATTGCTTACACTTACATAGTTTGGATTCAAGCTTACAGAGTTCAAATCTTTCCCGCTTACAGCCTGTAAAGCAGCCAGATTCGTTCTGGCAGCACTCCAGTAGGCTAAATTTGTTCCTGTTGCATATAAATTATTGTAATTGGAATTGACAATGGAAGCAATCAAACTGATATAATAAGCATAACCACCACCCGTGTTTACAATATTGTTATTGTAAAAATCTACATTTGAACCACCGGTAGCATAAAATGCATAGCCTGCTGTCAATGAACCTGAAGTAACATTTACTGAATTGTTGTAATAATTTTGATATGTCGAATAATAATTAGCCAATCCATATACAGTACCGGTAGTACCTGATTGTGAAATAAAATTATTGGCTATTACACCTGGTTGAGCTGCTGTATTGTCAGAATAATAAATATATATCCCATAATTAGCACTTGTACCTGAACTATGAACATATACTTTGTTTTTACTTACTGAAACCAAATTGTCATTATAAGGAGTATAAATCCCGTAAACGGTTGTAGAGTTGGATCCATTTTCTACTGTATTTGAATTAATACTAACCGAATCCTGGTAATAAGAATAAATACCATAATAATAAAATCCTGTAATTGTATTTCCTTCGATTACATTTCCTTTCTCTAAAACAGTAGTGCTGGTCCCATAATTATAAATACCATAATAACCGTTAAGGATGGTGTTGTTTCTTGAAGTATTGTATTGTTCGAGGGTATTGGCCGAATAGATCCCTGCATAATTGCTGGAAGTCACAACCGGCATTTCAAGCTGACAGCCTTCAAGGATATTATAACTGGCGGTATTGAAATACTCGGCTACACGGCCATAAGTTGCACCTTGGGCCTTAAAAGTCATATTTTTAACTTTAACATATCTGCAGGCATCAAAGCGTAACACAAAATTATCAGTAGTCCCAGTTGAGCTATACTGGAAGATTACATCATTTTTATTTCCACTTTCCGATTCAAAAGTAAGGGGATTGACTGCAGTAACATTGGCGATGGAAGGAATAATTAATTGTTGATTATAGGTTCCGGAAGCTATTCTAAATGTTACAGGACCAGCAATTCCGCAGTTATTTATTGCCTGGAACATATCATTAAAAGTAGGGAAATTTGAGGTGGGTCCACCTACCGTATAGCTTCCATTCAGACTCTGACAGGCAAAAACTGTAAATGCAGTAGTATCATTGGCAGGAGTCTGGTCAATACTGTCGTTGGGTAAAACGGTCCAGGCTTTCAACACATGAGGCCCTACCGTTAAATTAACACTTCCTAATAAAAGGGGTGTTCCAACGAAATCTTGTTGTAAACTACCCGTCCATGGAGTAAATCCTTGATAAACACCATCTACCATCCAATGCACCTTGGCTTTTGTAAGAGTGGAGGTTCCTAAATTTTTAACCCTAACTGTTACAGGAACGCTGATACCACCTGTCATATTCTGAGAAGGAGAGCCGAAGTTTAAAACTGTTGCATCGTAAGTTGAATTGCTCGATTGAAAATTAATTTTCATATTGGCGCGTTGTCCGGTTGTATTGGAGGTAGTGGGTGTTAGAGCTGCACCATAAAAGATGTTTGAATTGCCAGGTGCGCTATTGTAATTCCACATAATTGGTCCAGTGGCATTTCCCGGACGGTACCATTCTACAAATACCATTAAATTTTCGTTCCCGTTATGAGAAAACAAACTGCCGGTATTGCAGACGAAGGTTTGCCAGCCTGCAGCAGTATTCAGATTTTGTGCACTATTTTCATACACTTTGACAGCAGTATTTTTTTCTGTTAGATATGCAGCATAAGAAGTAGGTGCTGATGAAGCAGCACTTCCTTTCAGGTATATCCTCAGCGTTGCATTCGAAAGGGTGTATCCTTGAACATCGGCTTTGCTGAAAGCCAGAGATTCTATCGTTCCTCCTGACTGAATTTCAGTTTTTGAAAACAAAATTACGTTGTAACTGTATAAATTTGCATCTGTTGCACTTGCAACATACAAGGGGCTCATCAATCCATTTGTAGTTGTATTCCCAATCTGAACATTGGGTAAGCCTTTTTTAATTAAAAAGGACTGGTAACCTACAACTGGTAAAAAGGAGGTATTTGTATAAATATCTGCTGCCTGAATTTTATAGCTTACAAGACTGTCGTAGGCATATGAAGGAATATCAACAACATAAGTACTATCGCTTATATTTATCATTGGTAAAGAAATATCGGCCCCAGCATTTACATGATACAGCAGATTTACACTTCCTAATCCTGAATAATCTTTTACATAAGCTTGTATTGTAAAAGGACCGGTTACAAACATAGTATCTTTTATAATGGGAGCTTTAAACGTAATAGTAGGAACAATTAATTCATTGTTTGCGGCCGTTACTTTAATATCGTCTAATAACCAGCCATATCTACCTGCAGCGACCGGGTTTCCAGAACTTGTATATTTGAATCTGACTTTTACATTGCCTTGGTTGGCTGCAATAGATGAAATGTTAAAAATCTCATTTTTCCACCATGTATTATTGGGTTTTGTAAGGGTGTCACCTGAATTCCATGAAGTGTAAGCACTCTCCGAAAATTTATAATCTGCTCCATTTAAAATGAAGTTACCACTCCCTAAATATTGACCTGGAGCCAATGATGTCCAGTTAGTTCCTCCATCAATCGAAACCTGAATAATTCCACCATCGGTATAATATAATTTGCAAATCTGAGCAAACTCAAGCAAAACGTAAGATTTACCAATAGTAGAAAAAGAGTTTGAAGTCAAATAAATTGTTTTACCTGGTTGCAATATATTCGAATCTGCCTTCACACCCGATTTATACAGATAAGCAGATGCTACCCAAGGCTGGAAATTAGTTGTGGAAAATCCGGCAGAATCGGCTGTGGTAATAAGCCCAACTGAAGTAGATTCAAAATTTTCCTGAAAAACAACAACCGTCTGTGCTGGTAAATATACTGCAAAGCATATTGTAATCAAAAGAAAGAATAATTTTTTCATGTTAATGCGTATTTATGTATTTATAATTGTATTACTTTTATTATTTCGTTTATTAAATAGATGGATGTAAATAATTCAATTGAATCATTTTGCTGATATTTTCTATTTTGAATTCACAGCTACGGGACAGATAGTGAGTGTTGTGATGAGAAGAAGTGATTGCGTTGGTCAAATCCCTGATTGTCAGTCTTCTTTTTGAAAGAATAGCAATAGCACCCATCGTAAATGCAAGGATTATTGTTTTTAAATCTTCAAATGTGCTGGTAACAATTACTTTAAGTGCGGGATTGATCAATAAGATTTCTTGTATAGTTAAAATGTCATCTCTTTGATTGGTATGCAAATCATAGATAACAATATCGGGTGATATTTCATTCAGTTGATTCAATAAATCGTCTTTGTTATCAAATTCGCCAACTATTTCTACTGAAAGTGTTTTTTTTAATAATATTTTAATAGTTTCTCTTGATAATGCATCATTATCACAGAAGACAATTTTGGTTGTCGACATTACAGTTTTTATTTAATGTCAAAATTAAAGAAATCTAATAACAACGGAATAAGTAAAAACCCCTACTTTTTTATAAGGAATATTACCTATTTTTCATAAGGGAAGTATAGAATTAAAAAATTCTTAATCAGGATTTTAATAAGCTGAAATTATAATTTAATAATACCATTTTTAATGGCATATTTCACCATATCAACAATGGTTTTCAATTCTAATTTTTCAAGGATATTATTTTTATGTGACTCAACTGTACGGGTTGAAATATATAAGCGATTGGCTATTTCTTTGTAGGATAGGCCTTCTGAGAATAATTCAACGATTTCGATTTCTCTTTTTGACAATTCAATATTTCTTATAGGATCGATGTAATTTAAGTTTCTTGCTTTGGAAATATACGTTTTTAAAACAGCACTTGTAATAGATTCTGCAATGTATTCTTCACCCTCATTCACTTTATAGATGGCTTGCAGTATCTCATCCCTTTTTGCATTTTTGGGAAGATATCCGAGTGCGCCAGCTTTTAATGAATCAAAGACAGCCGCATCACTTGCATCTGCGGTAAGCATGATTACTTTTACTTCCATACCTTGCTTTTTAATGGTTTCTGTAACTTCAATTCCTGAATGTTCAGGCATGCTGATATCCATCAATATTATATCAACTTGAGTCGTTTTTAACAAATCAAACAGTTCGCTGCTGTCAGCTGCTTCACCAACTATTTGAATATCATCCACATTCATCAACATCACTTTTACGCCATCTCTCACTAGCTGATGATCATCTACCAAAACAATTTTAATTTTTTGCATTTTTATTTGCTTTTAATACAGAAAAATAAAAATTACTACCTTTCCCAACCTCAGTTTCGAACCAGATTTTACTGTTGTTTCTATCCGCAAATTCTTTGGCTAAGATAAGACCCAGGCCACTCCCTTTCTCTTTAGCCGTTCCTGTAGTTGTAAAATTACTGCCTATTTTAAATATTTTTTCTTTATCTTCCTCTTTGATACCTATGCCTGTATCTTTTATTGTAACCTGAATATCTTGTTTCATATCTGTCAATTCAATTGATATTTTTCCGTTGATGGGTGTAAATTTAATTGCATTGGAAATAAGATTTCTGATGATGGTTTTAATCATTTGTTCATCTGCAATCACAAAAGTTTCAGTTGGATTTTTAAAAAAAATTTCTATATTTTTATTTTCAGCTTCTATCCTATAAAGTGTTATAATAGTTTGTAATGAAATGCTAATGTCGAATCTTGATGTATTGATAGGTGTGTTTTTATTTTGAGAGAGTAACCATTTTGTAAGGTTTTCCAATAATTCATAAGCAGAATCAGCTGATTTTTTAATCGTTGTAATAGCTTGCATTTTGTGCTTATCATCCATATCAGAGAAACTTTCTTCAATAAAATTAGCGAGTGAAATAATCGTACCGAAAGGATTTTTTAAATCATGGGTGATAATGGCAAATAATTTATCTTTGGTCGCATAAGCTTCCTCCAGTTGATTTTTTTGTAAATTAATTTGTTGATTTTTTTCTGACAAAGCCTTATTTGCTTTTCTCTTTAAATAGTAACGATACAACATCAATAATACCAATAAAGTAATGAATATTGAAACTGCAATAAACGCATTTCTCAAATAAGTTTGCTTTTCTATGGCTAAATGTTGTATGGTAGTTTCCTGTTTTAAAATCTTATTTTCATTGTCTTTTTCTTCCACTTCATATTTTACCTGCAAATCAACAAAGCGGTTTTTGCTATCTTTATTGTAAATACTATCGTTGAACCTTTTAAATAGTTTCTGTCTTTCCAAGGCTTTTTTATAATCCCCTGTTTTTTCATAATAATCTGTCAGGACTTCATTAATATTTTTTATACAACCCCAATCCTGAATTTTAGTTGCTACTGAGTCGGAGTGTAAAAGATATTTAAAGGCCAAAGGGTAATTTTTAATAAAAAGAAATTCAGAACCAATACATTGAAATGCATAAGCTACTAAAAACTGATCATTCAATTCGGCTGCGAGCTTACTCGATTTGAAAAAATAATCAATGGCAATTTTATTATTCAGTTTATTATAAATTGAGCCTAAAATAATATATGACGAACAAAGTCTTTTCTTATTTTTGAATTTCTCATAAATTTTGATGGCGTCCAACTGATATTTTAAAGCTTCTTTATAATTTTGATTTTCATAGTAACTGATAGAAAAATTATTTAATGAAGAAGCAATCGCTTCCTCATCGCCCGATTTTCGGGCAAAATATAAGGCCTGCTGAAAAATTTCCACTGATTTGTTATAATTCTTCAACCCACGATATATAACGCCTAGATTATTCAGTGATGCTGATATCTTCCTATTATCACCCACTTTAACCAAAATTGAAATTGATTTATGAATATAAAAGAATGCTTTTTCGTAATCGTAAATTTTCCCGTAAATTATTCCAATAGAATTATATACGATTGCAGTTTGGCTTTGATTATTCGTTTTTTCAAAAAGAGCCGCTGCATAATTATAATTGAGAAGTGCCAATTTATATTGCCTGTTATCGGCATTTGATTTTCCTAAATTCTTGTAAAATTCTGCTTGGCTAATATTATCTTTGGTTTTATATAGCTCCCATAAACCCAGAAAAGCATATTCATTGGTTGAATCAGCTTTTGCTTGAATAAAACTTTGAGATAAACTATTGTATTTTTTTATTTTTGTTTTGATGGAAGTATCAATATAGGTAAGTTTATTTTGTGAATACAAAGCAGTCCCAAGACTTAATAAAAAAGCCAGTAAAATTGACTTGGTAGCTAGATTTAAATACATTGAAATTTATTTAAATTTTTTTCAAATATAGTTTTTTTTACAATGCACAAGATTTAAATATACCATTAAATTTCTAATTTAAGCTGATAGCAATTCATTCTGACTATTAACACTATCAATTTTTTATAAAAAATGATTTGTAAACACATATATTTAGGTATATATAGTATTGAATTTTATCCGATTAAACGAAAATACGTGAATGTGAAGTAATTCTAATGGATAGATATATTTTTACGATGAGGCAACTATTAAAGGAGAAGGAATGTCTTAAAATTTTGAAATTTATTTTTCAAAAAACAATTTTTTCACCAGGGAGAAAGCCGAAAACCCAGAGAGTAAGCATCATAAACAAATTAACTGATTAATTTTATTTTAAAGATGAAAAAGAAATTATTACTTTTTGCTTTCATGGCGATTGGCGGATTGAGCGTCTTATCTGCACAAATTACAACTCCTGCACCTTATTGCGTGGCGACTTTTGATGATGTCCCTTTTAATGTTGACGATGCCATCAAAAGCGTAACGTTCGGAACATTATCTAATGTTACAAATGGTCAATGTGCAGCACCCCACTATATTTTTTACAACAATCTAACAGCTTCTAATCTGATAAAAGGAAGCAGTTATTCTCTGAGCGTAATTTTTAATGTTGCCGGTGGGGCAGGTTACGGTGTGTGGATTGACTATAATCATAACAATACTTTTGAAGCTACCGAAAAAGTTGCAGGAACCACAGGTTCAGCGTCGATGAATATTTCTTCAAACACAACGATCACACAAAGTGTCACAATCCCTGTGACTGCAATGACAGGTTCAACAAGAATGAGAGTGAGGATTGTAGAGGACGATAATTATACACAAGGAACAAATTTTACTATTCTTCCATGTAATGCCAGTTCTTCGGCTACAGATGTGATGGATTGGGGCGAAACAGAAGATTATAATATTAATATTAACGCTGCAAATGGAATTGATGAAAATACAGAGGATGTTCAATTTGAAATCTATCCCAATCCTGCAAATGATATTATTTCTATCGTCCAAAACGGAAATAAAATGAATGCACTTAAAGTAATTAACATTCAGGGTCAGGAGGTTATAAATCCAACTGTGAATAGTACAGAAGATAAAATTTCAATCAGCGTAAAAGATTTGCCAAAAGGAATTTATTTTATGAAATTAAATAACAATAAAGGGATTACTTACAAAAAGTTTGTAGTAAGCAGATAAAAAACACAGGTATTATAAATAGGCCTCAACGAAAATCCAGTTTCGTTGAGGCTTTTTTTTTATAATATTCTTTCGTTTCAAAACAATAAGAATAATCCTAATCTATACATTCTTAGATTTTTATAAAGCTTTATAAATATCAATGCTACACAAACTGCAACCTAACTTTTAATAAATATGAAACTTCAGTAGTTACCCGCTTATATGATAATAAATAAATAAAAAAGGGCTGCTAAATCAATAGCAGCCCTTCTTAAAAAGATTAAAGATTTTATTTATTCACCACCATTTTCTTCACAAGGCGTTTGCCTTTGAATTCAATGGTATAATAATAAACACCGGCAGCTAAATCATTTACGTTTAAGTCAATTCTATGTCTGCCTGCTTCTACTTTTATATCGGAAGTATAGACTTTTTGACCATATAGATTCATGATATCGAATTTCACTTCACCGGAAGCTGGCAAACTGTATTCGATATTTGTAAGTCCAGTTGTTGGATTGGGTATGTTCTGACCTAACCAGAAATCAGCACCTTGGATATCGAGGATACCAACACCTGTCTGATTATTAATAGATGAAGGATTACCCGAACATGCTGAACTCTGTCCATATACTGACAAAACACCATTTTGAGCACCAACACCATAATCGATGGTGATAGAAGAGGTTCCATTTCCATGAATAACAACGCCAGTAGAGGGTGTATAAGTCCATACATAAGTGGTAGCATTCAAAATAGCCGGAACGGAATAAGCAACTCCAGTGGCGCCACTTCCTACACTTGTAGGTCCGCTGATAATTCCAGCAGTTGCAACATTACAAATAATTACCGATTTGCAGGTAGAATCATTATGAATATAAGCATCATTTACCATTTTAGTAAAACCACATAAACTGAATGAAACCCCCGAAGGAATTGTCATAGGAAGTGGGAATGTATACTGCACTGTATCACCGGCCACCAAACTACCTGTCCAGGTTGCATTAACCGGAGTGAGTGCTCCCCTTTGATAAGATACCGGAATAGATGTTTGAGTGAGAGTTCCAAAGTTTTTGATGACAACTTTAATTGGTGTGGTTCCAGCGCCGACAGCAGTACCAGGTTGAAGTATTTCGGTAACAGCTACGTCATTAGGTGCAGGATTAACAATAATTGTTTTACAACTATTATCGTTTTGCGTATAAATATCACCTACAACAGTTGTAAAAGAACAGATTGTATAATTTATATTAGCAACCTGTACTTGCTGGCTAAAGGTATAGTTGGTAGTTGCCAATGGAGCAAGAGGTCCGGCCAATATGCCTGAAACAACAGCTAAACTACCCACCTGATATTTAACAGGAATGTTAGTCAGGGTATCGGTACCAAAGTTTTTAACAGTAACGCTCACGGTAACCAAATCCCCAACCAGTGAAGTTGCAACAGGTGACGTGATTGCAATTACACCAGCATCATTTGGAATAGGAGCTAAAGTTAATGCAAAATCATCAATGGCCCATCCATTATAGCTGCTATTCGTTGCATCCGAAGCAAATACAAATCTAAATTGTACAGTACTGCCTAAATTGGATAAATTACTTACTTTGTATTTTGACTGTTGCCACCCTGCACCAGTTCCTGTCCACATATTCAGCGTTGAGCCATTGTACCAGTTAGCAGCATTTGTATCAGCAGGAGTGATATGACCCAATACATCCCAGTTACCCATATTGTCTAAGTATTCAATATGACCGCCATCTTTGTTGATTTCTGCATCTACCCAGTGCCAGAATTTCAAGGTATCAGCTTTAAAAACGGCTATGTTGAAGATTGGTGTATAAAGCATGCTGGTATTGCTATTGGTGTAATTTCCATTCAGTTTGGTAGCCCAAACATTTGGAGCACTGTGGGCTGTATTGATAACGGATGCGTTAGGAATACCCTGTTCCCATAATGAACCTGATTCAGGAGAGAACCATTCTTGAACCGTATTGTCAAAATTTTCAGCATAAGGAATATTTTTAATAGGAACCCCAAAATAATTCATTTTTAAGGTGTCGTTCAAATGATTCCCGTCATTGGCAGCCGTGGTGTAAACTTTAATTTCGAAAGCGCCAGAAGGTATTGTAATACTGGTGAATAAAACTGAATCCATCTGGTTGGAGTGGAAATAATTTGTATAAGCCTGTACAATAGGTGTCGCATTTCCAATTTTACAAACCACATTGAAGTTAGCAACACTATCAGCACCATAGTTCTTGATTTTAACCTTGATTGGAATTGTAGCACCTGCCTGAGCATAGAGATTAGAAGGTTCTATAAATGCAGTTATTGCCAAATCAACTGGTAAAGGAGAAAATTCGTCGGCTCCGATATCTGGTGTTGTTGCATTTCTGGGCTGTCCATCAATATCATCTTTAACAAGAGATACTGGTATGCCTAAATTGTTCACTGCAGATGTATAAACATGTAAATTGGTATTGCTTATAAAATCAGGATCTACTGATACAGAGTTGGAATCTTTAAGCGTTGCTGCTGTTAAAGCTAACTGAGTCGTAAAATTCGTAGTTACAGCGGATATATTAGCATAACCGTATTGGCTTCCAGTTGAATAAAAGTTATTATGATCAGAGTAAATAACTGAAGTTCCTTCATAGAAGCCAGGATATTTATTTGATACAACATTGTTGTTCACAACCTCAATATTTGTACAAGTAATGGTAGGATTGATTCCTCTTGTATCGGTAGTGCTTGTGCCATTTACAAATACAGAATTGTTTGCTACTAATACATAATAGACATTGGGATATAATCTCATTCCATAAGTTAAGGAAGTGCCATTCAGAATGGTGATAAAATTATTGGCTATGAGTCCTTTAGTAGCTGCAGTAGAAGTAGTATTATCAAATGCAATGCCATAGGTATTAGAAGAGTTTGACAATACTATTGAGTTTTTGGTAATTTTTAGACTATCATAAACATAATACAATGAAACCCCAATTTTAGTACCTGTTCCGCTAGCCGAAGAAATGATAGTATTTGAATCGATAATCGGTGAATTTGCATATTCGCAACGGATCCCATAATTATAGAAACCTGTTATAATATTTCCTTTAATCAAAGTTCTCAATGCTGGTGTAGCTGCAGAGCCTTGTGCTACAATACCGTTGTAACCAGTAGAAATATTATTATTCAGGATCTTATTATCATTACCAAAATCAGAACTTAAGGTAACAATACCGGCAGTAGTCCCAGCTGAATTAAATGGCATTTCAATTCTGTTATTGGCTATTGTAATGTTAGATGGAGAACCTGTAAAGTTAATGACTCTTCCACTTGAGGCATTGGTTTGTCGGATGGTCATGCCTTTAATGGTGATATACTGGGCACCGGCACCAAATTGGATGACATAGTTGTTATTGGTTTGCGTAAAGTTGAATCCAAGAACTACACTTGTACTATCACCATTGGCCGATTTAAAAGTAACGGTATTGCTTGCTGATACTCCTGTTAAATTACCAATAACAAATTGTTCATTGTAATATCCAGGGGCCACATCAAAGGTAACAGGACCAGCAATTCCGCACATCTGCAAAGCCTGTAGCGCTCCGTTAAATGTAGCATAATTAGCTGAAGTTCCACCTAATGTATAGGTGCCGTTTAAAGCTCCGTTACAGACCAGGACACTTGTTGAAAGTGTATCGTTTATATTTAACTGATCTGCCACATTGTTTGGCATAGAAGTCCAGAACTTCATCGCAGCTTGACCTGCTGTGAAATTATAGGTGCCTAAAAGAACAGTATCCACTTCACCTGAAAGTTTATTTCCAGTCCATAGTTTAGGCAATTGCATGACTCCATTTACACTCCACTGGATAGTAACAGCAGTCAGATTAAGCACACCCCAGTCTTTCAACAAGACTTTTACATTTTGAACACCGGTAGTTGTTGGATTTACAGGTAAAGTCATAGCAGTAATACCGGCATCGTTGTCAGGCAGGTTAAACTCATCAGCTCCCATATCAGGTAATGTTGCATTTCTCACATCACCATCAATATCATCAGTAACCTGAGCAAGCGGTGTTCCCATTTTGTCAATCATGAAGTTCACAATGTGCAAATTAGTCAATGAGAAGAATCCGGGATTAACCGAAATAGAGTTGGCATCTCTACCACTGAGTGACTTAAAAGCAGCTAAAGTAGTTGCTGCACCGCCCCAATACCCAAGATTAGTTCCTGTTGCATACAAATCATTGTAATTGCTGGCATTTACACCTGTAGTGGATGAAGCATAATAAGCATATCCACCACCAGTATTACTGAAGATGTTATTGACAATGTTATTATTGGCAGTTGTGCCTCCATAAATATAGAATGCATAATTTGAAGTATAGGCTCCGGTAATATTAACAGAATTGTAATAATAATTCACATTGCTGCTATAATAGGCATATATACCATATGTAGTTGAAGTTCCAATTGACTGACTAATAAAGTTGTTGGCGACTAAACCACTACCATATGTATAATTGTTGTAATAAATATACATACCATAATTATAGGTAGCATTTATATTAATTTTATTTTTCAGGTAATTAAAATTGTTACAATAATAAGAATATAAACCATAAGCATAGGAAGCACCCGTAATATTCTGAATGGTATTTCCAATGACTGATATGCTATCCTGATATCCAGCATAAATTGCATAATAAGTAAAATCTTTAATGATATTATTGCTGATTGTATTTTTAATATTTGTGTTACCACTTACGCCATAAAGATAGAGTACCTGGTAACCATTTAAGATTAAGTTGTTTTTAATCGTATTGTAATTTATACCGACACCATTCATATATATCAAGGTATAATTACTGGTAGTCCCACCCTGCATACCTTCGAGCACACAGTTTGAAATTTCAATATGGTTTGCATTGGGGCCAAGTTCCATGATACGCCCCCAGGTATTACTACCCGAAACCGATAAGGTCATTTTTGAGAAAGTAATATAAGAAGAACCTATGAATTTCATGGCCCAGGCAGCATTGGTGTTTAGGGTATAGTGCAATGTAACTTTTGTGCTATCACCCATAGCTGAAGTAAAGGTTACTCTTGCATTAGGACCTGCACCAGGTATTGGATTCAGGAACAATCGTTCTTCATACAAACCGGAATCAGCAAGGAAAACCGTATTCCCGCATACACCTGCCAATGTTGCTGCATTTAAAGCAGCAGTAAACGTTGGGAAATTTTTCCCAACACCAATGGTATAATTACCAGACATACATGTAGAGAAATAGATTTTAGTTGTATCATTCAATGGATAAGGATCCGCAATATTATTTGGCATCGAAGTCCAGGCAATAATAGTATCTAAACCACCCGGTAATGAGAATGAACCAATGGTTAACTCCATAATAGAATCATGTTGTAAAGGAGTAGTTGTATTGGTCCAAGGATATTGTGGTTGTAAAACGCTGTTAACAATATAGTTCACTTTAACTGATGTTAATGGAAGTAATCCTGTGTTTTTAACTTTAACCTTGATGGGTGTTGTGGTATTTGCAGGAACCGGCCCTGTTGGACTTGTAAATGCTACCATTGCGACTTCATTGGCTGGTGGAGCTGCAACAGTAACCACAACTTTTGTTCTTGGACTTGTACATCCATCTTTTGAATAATTGAATCTGATATTTGGTCGATAAGTGCCAATATAATTATAAGTTGGAGCCGTCATTGTACAACCTGTGCCTGCATCCATATATCCATAATGATGACTATTGAAAGTTGTAGCTGAATAATAAACTCCTGATGATGAAGTATAGCTGGCATTATCACCATAACACATCTGAACGATTAGGTTTGAAGTACCATCCCAATAAAAAGGGGAACTAAAAATAAAATCCTGCCAGCCTATACTTGCAGGAGTATAGGCAGCATTAGAATAAACCGGTGTAAATCCTGTTTCATAAGTTGTGCTTAGTGCAGATACCGTAGAATTTTTTATTGCAATCTCAAAATTTGTCATTGCAGGACTGCCTATTGAAGAAACATTAATTGCCAAATTTGTTAAATTTCCAGGAACAATACCTGCTGCCAGTAATTCACTTGCCAGAAATAAAATTTGGTTTCTACTATCTCTGTATAAAGTATAAAATGGAGTATAACCTGCTGAAGTAGATGTCGTAATTCCTGTTCCAATTATAGTAGTACCTGAAAATTTAGTAATCGCTTCCGCCCATAAGGTATCTGAGGCAAACAAATATGGAGTTGTATAAGAAGGTCCGGCAGCAATTTTAGTTCCTCCGATAGCCTGATGATACCAATTAATCGTATCATTTGAAACAGCAGTTAATGTAGCAGGAAAACCATAAGCAATGGATACATTATTTGCTGAAGGAGCCGAAGGTGTATATTTAGATAGAATGTCAAAATTGATGGAGTCGTTGCTTGCAAATGGATCTGCTGCTAATTCAACCCATGCAACTAAATGATAGGTTGAATCCGCTGTAAGAGCATAAACGTTAACCGGTACACTGAAGCTTACGTTTTTAGTGGCTGAAGGAAATATGGTGTCCGTAATTTGTTTAGATACAATATTTATAATATTTCCATTTACTTTTTTGCCATATCTGGCCATTAATACATTTTGTCCTCCATAAATGGTATCCAATCCTTTGTTTTGAATGACAATACTTACTGTTTCATTTGCTGTTAAACCACAACCGGATATTGGAGATAATATATTGATTGTTGAAGCATCTTTATTGGTCGGATCCCCAATATTAGCATTGATCATGAGTCTTCCAAGGTCCGTTCTTTGTGTTAATCCACTGCCATTGATAGCGGAAGAATAATAAGCACCTGGTCTGGCGGGATTTTCAGTCTGACTTCCAATTGGATTAAATGTTGATGCATTGGCTATCTGAGCAATCCCAGCATAGAAATAATTATTGGCCGTTGAGGTTGAAGGCGGGTTTAATACATTAAATTGAACCCAGGTATTCGTATCACTGGCTGTTATTGTTCTTATAGCTGAAGAATCAACGGCTACTCCATTTGAATTTAAAACAATTGCATACAATTGCTTGCCTATCGTATTGTCTTTAGAGATATATGCACTGATGGAATGGAGTATTTTGGTCCCGTTTACAAAATATTTTGTATACATTTTACCGGAAGCTGTTCCGAATCCTACATAAGCGCTTGGTTTTGAAGTATCAGCAATTCCAAAAACAGTATCAGTAACAGTTTGAGCATAATTCAACACATTATTGGTAGTATCACTATCGGTATTTAATGAAACTTTAACTGTATTTGGTCCAAAATTAGTTGGTATAAATGCATCAAAAGTAACGGTATCCTGTCTTCCAATAATCATGCTGGCAATAGTTTTAGTATTGGTAAAACTATTACTGCCGCTTATATTTAATGTAGCAACAACATTGGTTAAAACTGTAGAACCCACATTTTTAACAATAGCTTTAACATTATGCGGTGATCCTGCAGTTTTTGGCATACTACCTAAGGTATATACTGCTCTTAATTTAGCATCATTTGGTAATACAGTAAATTCATCTGCACCTATACATGGAATTGCTGCTCTTGGCTGGTTATCAATATCATTGATAACTTGTGACAAGGGTTTTCCCATAGCATATAAACTGATATTATTGACATGCAAATCAGTAAAGCTGGTAAATTGAGGATCCATTGATAAAGTATTCGTATCTTTTAAGGTAGCTGCATTTAATAAAGCTTGTGAGGCATATGTTAGATTTGATGTCCCATTATTATATGCATAAATACTTGTTGTAGAATAATAATTATTATAATCAGCATAGGTTACTACTGTATTTTCATAGAAACTGGGATAATAATTACAAACAACATTGTTATTTATCACTTCAATATTAGTACTTGTACCAGCAGGGTTTATTCCTCTGGTATCAGTTAAGTTGGTTCCAACAACATTGATTGAATTATTAAGAACCCTGCAATATGTTGTCGCAGGATAAAGTCGGATTCCATAAGTATTTGTTGATCCTGAAGCACCAGATAATGTAATAAAATTATTTTTTAACAAAGATCTAGTTGATGCAGATGATGTACAATTACCCATATCAATACCTCTTAAATTGGTATAATTTGATAAATAAATTGTGTTTCTGCTTACAACGATAGTGTCATAATTATAACTTAATGATACACCATGCTTTTCGATCAATGATATATTAGAAGTCATTACATTTGAATCAATAATCGGAGAATTGGCATACTCTGAGCGGACACCCCATTGTGCATATCCTTCGATAATATTCTTCGAAATTGTAATTCTGTCAATCCGGGCAGTTGTGCTGCTTCCTCTGATTAAAATTCCTGAACCACCTCCAACTGTGTGATTTCCTATAACATAATTATCAGAACTGTTATTATCATCAATACGGATTAATGATACTTCAAATCCGGATGCTACAGCTGTTGAAACAAGATAATTTCCAACAATAGTATTGAATTTTGATGTATTATTGACTAAGATAGCATTGGCATAAGTTGTATTTAAAGGAGTAAACTTAAGATTCTTCAGCGTAACATATTTTGCACCACTCAATTTGACGATCCAGTTATCAGTTGTTCCGCTGGCTGTAGCTGCCAAAGTTACAGAATTACTGTCGTTGGCAAGAGATTTTATGGTTATAGTGTTCACAGCTGAACTACCTAAAATAGCCGGGATGGTATACCTTCCTGTATAAGTACCCGGTTTGATATTGAAAACTACAGGGCCACAAATTCCGTTCGAAGAAATAAAATTAATAGCTGTAGTCAAACTCAAAAAATCAGAAGTTGAGTCTCCAACTAAATAACTTCCTCCAGCAAGGCCGGTATACATATTATTAAATGATAAAGTATCATTAGCTGTATTACCATCATTAGTTCCGTTAGGTGAAGATGTCCAGAATTTCAGATTGTAAGGAGTCATAGATAAGAAAATATAATTCCCTAAAAATATATTGGAATCAGCCAAAGTAGCTAAAGAACCTGAATAAGCAACAGGGGTTTGAAAAACACCATTAATACTCCAGTTTACATTAACAGTAGTTAATGCATTTGAACCAAGATTTTTAAGCTTAACAGTAACGTTGGTAAGTCCGGGACAAATGGTTCCCTGAGCAAATGAAGCAATACTGGCATCATTACTATACACCATTAATTCATCACATCCAGGATCAGGAGCTGTAAGACTTCTTAGTTGTCCATCAATATCTGTTAATACTTCAGGAACTGGAGATGCTAATCCTTTTAATGCATAATTGGTAATATGATAATCAGTAGTTCCTGCAAATTGTGGATTTATTGACATAGAATGCGATTCCTGTGTTGAAGCTGTTTTTACAGTTGCTAAATTAGTAGCTGTGGTTGCCCAGAAATATGCCCAGCTAGCTCCTGTTGAATAATAATCATTATAATCAATTACAAATGGTGCAGTAGGCTGAGCTGTAAAATACAACAACTGTCCGGTTGACGCCATAATATTATTTTTAAATGTAATATTAGCATTGGCGCCATAATAATTATTAAAATTTACTACCCGAGTTGTTGAATTGCCAACAAAAGTATTATGATAGAATTTAATATTGTTTACAGCACCACCTCCATCAAATACATAACTTGAAGCTGGACTACCATATAAATAATTGTTATAAACCAAAGCTTCACTACCAGCAGTTGTACCACCATAGGTCCAGCCTTCCCATACACGGACACCGCCTAAATTGATAAGTGTATTGTTGTAAAATTTGAAAACTCCGGTTAGGGCATTGGTAAATATTCCACCATTACTTGTTTTGGTGGCATCGCTAAACAAATTATTGTATCCAAAATCTAATGCATCGATTTTAGCCAGATTCATTGGTCTGGCTGATTGGTTGTACATATTATTGTATTTCATCATAACTCCGGTTGATGGATTGGTAGATGTAAAATTAATTGCCATTCTGCCATAATTCATCCTGTTTGAAATCAGGTTAAACCCAGTAATCTGAGTCAATGTATTGCAACGGATAAGTACTTGATTATCATCAGTATTTGTAGCTTGTGTTCCTTCCAGTATACAATTTTGAATACTGATATTGGATAAAGTACCAGCCAATGTAATCACGTTCGCATTGGTAGCATTGATTGCTTTCAAACTAATCCCTTTAAAAATATAATTACTTACGTTATTAATATTCAATACAAAATTCTCAGCCGTTCCTGCAGCATTATACTGAAGGATCACACTTGTGCTGTCATTATTAGCGGATTTAAATGTAATGGTATTTGAGGCCGAAGCACCTGTTGCATTTGGCAAAATATAACTTCCTGAGTAGGTGCCTGGATTAATATTAAAAACAACCGGTCCTGAAATACCGCATTGTAATGAAACGATAGCTGCATCAACACTTGGGTAATTTGCGCCTGTGCCTCCAATGGTGTATGTTCCTGATAAGGTTCCAGTACAGGCATAGACTGATTTATATAAAGTGTCATTTCCATTATAGGTATCAGCTACATTATTAGGTGATTGTGTATATACTTTTATTTGTGAATAGCCTGCAGGGAATGTATAAGCAGGGGCAATTACCAATGAATCTAATCCGAATTGAGCTAAACCGATAGTATTTGTATAGGTAGCACTCGGTAACAATACACCATTTACAAGGCATTTAATGCTTACTGATGTTAAAGGTAATTGTCCGATATTTTGTATTGTTACTTTTATATCCTGAGTTAAGGTTGGCAGCATTGTTGGAGGCTGTGTAATGGCAACTAATCCAGCGTCATTCTGAGGGAAAGGAAATTCATCAGCACCTATAAAAGGAATACTAGCTCTTGGCTCACCATCAAAATCATCTGTAACCTGAGGTAATGAAGTTCCCTTAGCTGCTAAATTGAATAAATAACTATTATTAATATGTAAATTATTCCAGGCTGTAAATTGAGGATTAATACTTATTGAGTTTACATCTTTACCACTTGCAGTCTGTAACGCTGCTAAATTAGTTCTTGCAGCACCCCAATAGGCAAGCGTTGCTCCAGTAGTATACCAATCATTGTAATTGCAAATATTAATACCTGTTGTGGAAGATCCATATAAAGCATATCCACCTCCGGTATTGCTGAAAATATTATTTACAATATTAATATTTG
>CAZCBG010000046.1:19871-25848 GCA_964496885.1 uncultured Bacteroides sp.
TTTAACACCCAGTTATCTCCAGTGCCAGCTGCTCCGTAAGTAAATATTACATCTGCCTGGTTACCTGATTCTGACTGGAAGGTTATAGTGTTGATTGCTGATACATTATTAATATAAGGTATTGTCAATTGTTGATTATAGGTACCAGATTTAACTTTAATTGTAACAGGCCCATTCACACCACAATTGCCCAATGCAGTAAATAAACCTGCAAATGTTGGAAAATCAGAAGTAAGATCACCAACTGTAATTATTCCATTCAAATTCTGACAACTGTAAATATTAATTGATAATGTATCGTTGGCAGGATTTTGGTCAACAAGGTTATTGGGCATATTCGTCCATGCTTTGATAGTATGAGGTCCCAATGGAAAACTATAATTACCCAAATTTATACTTGTTACAGAAATATAATCTTGTAATAAGCCTGTTGTAACACTCCATGGCACTGAGGTCTGATATACACCATCAACTGACCAGCCAACATTGGCTGAGGTTATTGCTGTAGTTCCTAAATTCTTAATTTTTACAGCTACAGGAATGCTTGTATTTGCAATTACTGTTGAACTTCCTACCGGATTTGTAAATAATGAAACCTTGGTATCAACAGCCTGGGTACTAGTTTCAAAGTTTATCTTTACATTGGCTTTAAGCCCTGCTGTTCCTGTTGTTGTTGGTACAGCTGCGGTGCCATAGAATATGCTTGCCTGATTAGTAACTGTTGTGTATTGGAAAGCAGCTGTACCAGTCATAGCACCGGGACGATAAAACTCCACAAACAATAATATATGATCGCTTCCTGAATACTGGAAAGGTAAACCGGTGTTGCAGCTAAATGTCTGCCAACCAGCTGAAGTATTTATATTTTGTGTTGTACTTTCATATATTTTTGTTGCTGTTGCTTTTGCAGCTGAATAAGCTGTCCATGTGGCAGGAGCAATAGAATCAGCGACAGTTTTTGCATAAATCCGCATAACTCCGTTATTTAAGCTATAACCGTTTGCATCCAATTTATTAAATGCGAGTGATTCAATAGTTCCTCCGGATACTACCTGGCTTTTTGTCAATATCGTAGCATAATAGCTATAATAAGGTCCTGTTGTAGTTGACGTATATATTGGCGTAGTTGTTCCGCTAGATACACCAGTACCTACCTGAATATTTGGAATGCCCTTGGTTATGATAAACTGCTGGCATGCAGTAGCAGGTAATGTTGCAACATTATTATAAATATCTGCTGCCTGAATACTATAACAAATAACAGTATTATAAGGAAAAGAGCCTAAATCGGCTCTGTACAGAGAATCGCTCACATTGGTCATTGGTAATGTAATATTGCTACCTCCATTGACAGAATAAATCAAATTTACACTTCCAATAGCAGATGAGTCTTTTACCCATGCACTAATACTTATAGGACCTGTAATATAAACTGAATCTTTATGAACTGGAGCAACAAATGTAATTTTTGGAGGAAAAATTTCATTATTTGCAGCTGTTACTTTAACATCGTCTAAGAGCCAGCCATATCTCCCCAAACCTAGTGGGTTTCCTGAGCTTGTATATTTGAATCTGATTTTTACATTGGCTTGGTTTGCTGCAATAGATGAAATATTAAACGCCTCATTTTTCCACCAGTTATTGTTGGGCTTTGTGAGGGTATCGCCCGAGTTCCAGGTAGAGTAAGCACTTTCGGAAAATTTATAATCAGCCCCGTTCAAAATTAAGTTACCACTTCCTAAATATTGGCCTGGAAGTAATGAAGTCCAGCTAGTACCACCATCAATAGAAACCTGAACAACACCACCATCAGTATAATATAATTTGCATATTTGAGCAAATTCAAGTATTACGAACGTCTTACCGATGGTAGAAAATGATGGTGAGGTTAAATAAATTGTTTTTCCAGATTGTAGTATATTTGAATCTGCCTTAACTCCTGATTTGTACAAATAAGTTGATGCGGCCCAAGGCTGAAAATTTGTTATTGAAAACCCGGCAGAATCGGCAGAAGATGTAAGATTAACTGAAGTCGATTCAAAATTTTCCTGTAAAACAACAACAGTCTGCGCTGGTAAATATACCGTAAACAATACCGAAATCAAAAGAAAGAATAATTTTTTCATGATAAATGGATTTATTTAATTAAAATTTGTTGAGATTTTTAGGCAACAAATATACAAATAAAACATCACTAAATCGGTTTAGTCATTTTATTATTGGTAATTAACAAGATTTTAACTTAGCTTTAATCTTTATTTTAAATAATTTTGATATAAAGGTTAAAGTAAAACGATAGAAAACAGTATTACCTTTCAATACGAGTTCTTAAAAATACAAATTTATTAAAGCTTATACAAATTTAAATCATGCGAATCAAGGCATGAGTTTTGGCTTATTAAAACAAAAAATTATGATAATTATGTTCAATATAAAGATTTAAAACGATTTGTATTATAAATATTGGTTAGCTAATTTCATGAAAATTAATGAATTCATTCTTTCTCTGTTGGAGAATTACCTCAATAAAAAAATCAGGATCATGAATTATTTCCCTTAGGGAATATACTTTGCATTTAAAATCAATAATTCACAATGTCCTACCGACAAAAGATACATTTTATACCATTTTTCTATTGACATTTATGCCCTAACGGACAAAAAAATATAATGATGATTCACTCTTGGTATGCATAAATCAATAAAATCTTGCTTCTGATTTCAATATTGATTTGTTCAAATAAATTTATAATTTTGCACTTTCATTCAAAATGAGTAATTAGCGATACAATACTACAATGAATAACCACCATTTAAATCATCTAAGGGAACTTGAATCTGAGTCAATCTATGTTATAAGAGAGGTGGCAGCTCAGTTTGAACGTCCTGTTTTGCTTTTCTCGGGAGGTAAAGATTCTATTGTAATTACCCATCTGGCAAGAAAAGCATTTTATCCTGCAAAATTACCTTTTCCATTATTGCACATCGATACGGGTCATAATTTTCAGGAAACACTCGATTACAGAGACGATTTGGTTAAGAAAATTGGGGCTCAACTAATCATTGGTTCTGTGCAGGAATCTATCAATCAGGGGAAAGCTGTTGAAGAAAATGGCTACAATGCCAGTAGGAATGTATTGCAGACCATAACTTTACTCGATACGTTAGAAAAATATAAGTTTGATGCAGCTATGGGCGGTGCCCGTCGCGACGAAGAAAAAGCCCGTGCCAAAGAACGTTTTTTTTCTCACCGTGACGAATTCGGACAATGGGATCCTAAAAACCAACGTCCGGAACTATGGAATATTTTCAATGGTAAGAAAAACATGGGCGAACATTTCAGGGTTTTTCCTATCAGCAACTGGACCGAAATGGATGTATGGCAATACATCTTATTGGAAAACATAGAAATGCCAAGCTTATATTTCACCCATCAACGTGAAGTTTTTTGCCGTGATGGAGCCTGGTTGGCAACCGCACCTTTTATGAAACTGAGAGAAAATGAAAAAGCAGAGGTAAAAACCGTAAGATGCCGGACTATAGGTGATATTACCTGTACAGGCGTTACTCTTTCCGAAGCCAATTCGCTGGAAGAAATTATTGAAGAAATTGCTGCTACCCGTGTTACCGAAAGAGGTGGCAGAGCCGACGATAAACGTTCGGAAGCTGCAATGGAAGATCGAAAACGTGAAGGATATTTTTAAAAAATTGCGAGCATGAGTTTTTCAAAGAATGGATATTTAGATATGGAATTGCTGCGTTTTACTACAGCAGGTAGTGTTGACGATGGAAAAAGCACCCTTATTGGCCGACTGCTTTTTGATAGTAAATCTATTTTTGAAGATCAGCTGGAAGCAGTTAAAAGAGCCAGTATTCAGAAAGGTAACGATTATATCAATCTGGCCTTACTTACCGATGGTTTACGTTCCGAAAGAGAACAAGGGATCACCATCGATGTTGCCTATCGCTACTTTGCTACTCCAAAACGAAAATTCATCATAGCTGACACACCGGGTCATGTCCAATACACCCGCAATATGGTAACCGGAGCATCTACTGCCAATGCTGCCATTATTCTCATTGATGCCCGTAATGGCGTTATCGAACAAACCCATCGACATGCTTTTATTGCTTCTTTGTTACAAATCCCTCATATAGTGGTTTGTATCAATAAAATGGATCTGGTTGAGTACAAACAAAATGTGTATGAAACGATTAAAAAGACTTTTACAGAATTTGCCAGCATCATTGATCTGAAAGATATCCGCTTTGTACCCATCAGTGCATTAAAAGGTGACAATGTGGTGGATAAATCAAAAAATATGAGTTGGTACGATGAGGGTACCCTGATGCAAATACTCGAAAGCATTCCCATCGAAAACGATTATAATTTCAGAGATGCCAGATTTCCTGTGCAATACGTAATCAGGCCATTAACTGACGAGCATCACGATTACAGAGGCTATGCAGGTAGGGTAGCCGGTGGAATTTTTAGAAAAGGAGACAAGGTCTGTATTTTACCTTCTGGCCTGCATACTACCATCAAATCCATTGATCTGATGGAAGAAAAACTCGAAGCAGCTTTTCCTCCCATGTCGGTTTCTATAACCCTTGAGGATGATATTGATATCAGCCGCGGTGATATGATTGTAAAAGAAGATGCAATGCCCACACTTAGCCAGGATATTGAAATTACAATGTGTTGGATGAATCAGAAACCATTGAATGTTGGAGGTAGGTATAATCTGATGCATACTACCAAAGAAGTAAAATGCATCGTTAAGGAAGTTCTTTACAAATTAAATGTGAATACCTTAGAAAAAATTACAGAAGATAAAGAAGTAAGATTAAACTCAATTGCTAAAGTATTGATTAAAACCACCAAACCTTTGATTTTTGATGCTTACAAAGAAAACCGGGTTACTGGTAGCCTGATTTTAATTGACGAAGCTACCAATGAAACCGTAGGTGTTGGGATGATTGGGTAAATAGCTTTCTGATAGATTTTTACATCATCTTATCAATCTGCATCCAAAAATTCTTCAGCGTCAATATATGCTTCTTTGCGGTGCCCGAATAATGAAATTAATTTTCCTGTAAGAAAACCAAAGATTAAGGCTGAAATTATAGTGATGAAAATTCCAGAAATCTGGCTGGATACATTTAAACCGTCTACCACTAAAATTGCAGCGAAACCACCCATTAATCCTGGTAATCCATGTAAATTTGTTACTCCGCAGGTATCAATAATCTGATGAAATTTTTGCTGTTTGTCTTGAAGTACTGCAAATCCTATTGTTGAAATAGTTCCTGCCAAAACACCAATTAAAATTGCAATAGGATGACTTGCATGGTCACAAGTAGAGCCAATAGCCACTCCACCAGCGAGTGTGGCATTGGCAATATCTGCAATATATATTTTCCCGCGAATTTTAAATGATAAGAAATAAGTTATCAAAGTTGAACCACACAAAGCTAAAAATACATTAACAACGGTGTGGGGTATAGCTTCAACTGGGACCAGCGCAGCGCAAAAGCTTGGCCAGAATACCCACAAAACCATACTTCCCAGAATTGAATATCTGTCACTGGTTGCATCAGCTTCAATTGGTTCTTCTAATTCCTTTTTGGTAGTCATTGACATAGCCACAGCTATACCAAATAATGCACCATAAGCATGAATAACAATAGATCCACCTGTATCTGCAAAGCCACCTTTAATAATTCCTAAGCCATTTTCAATAATAATCCATTCGTTAAGCATATAGAAAGGTATAAACAGCAATCCTAAAATAAGGTATTGGAACATTTTAAGCCTTCCCAACACAGCCCCGGCAGCAATTAATAAACTGGCTGCACTGAATTCAGCTAAAATCAATTCCTCAATTTCGCTTTTTGCTTCTCCAAAAAGTAATGAAGTGTGAATTAAAAAATAAAGCGGAATTGAAATACTTACCAACAAAAATGTAGCAGTAAG